>DATIFK010000079.1:0-28636 GCA_035455265.1 Anaerolineales bacterium | reverse complement strand
CGCGTGGCGACCGCCGTCGTGTTGCCGGGCGAGATTCCCACGGTCCACACCAACACCCAGCTTCCCTACTGGATTCGCACCAACGTCGCTCACGCGTTGGGCGTGGCGGAAGAGGCGGTGCGCATCGTCCCCACCGGCATCGGCGGCGCTTTCGGCTCGAAGCTCTACCCGCAAATCGAGCCCCTGGCTGCCCTGCTGTCGCGCCAGGCGCGTAAGCCGGTTCGCCTGATCGTTCCCCTGTCGGATGAGCTCATCGCCGGCTTGCCGCGCCACCCGACCAAGACGCGGCTCCGGTCGGGCGTGATGCGCGACGGCACGCTGGTCGCCCTCCAGGCTCACATGGTCATGGACGGTGGCGCCTACGCCGGATCGACCCCGGAGATCGCCTCGGTGGCCGTGTTGTGCCTGGCCGGGCCGTACCGCACCCCGAACGTCCAGGTCGACGTCTACGGCGTCCTGACCCACAAGACCAACTTCGGCGCTTACCGCGGCCCGGGTGGGCCGCAGAGCATCTTCGCCTTGGAGTCTCACCTGGACGAAGTCGCCGCCGCGATCGGCATGGATCCACTCGATCTTCGCCTGCGCAACATCTTGCAGGAAGGCGACGAAGCGCCCAACGGCCAGATCGTGACCGCCGTCGGCCTGCGCGAGGCCGTCGAACGCGCCACCGAGGCGATCGATTGGGGTAAGCCGGCCGGCCCCAACCGCGGCAAGGGGCTCTCCCTCGGGTGGTGGACCACGACGTTGCAGCTCTCGACCTCCGAGGCTTCGCTGGATGCGAGCGGGAAGCTGGTCGTCCGCGTCGGCACTCAGGAGATCGGCACGGGCGCCATCATGGGCGGCGTTCGCCAGGTGGCCGCCGAAACTCTCGGCGTCGACGTCGACGACGTGACCGTCGAGGTCCAGGACACGCAGTCAGGGTTGTGGGACTGGGGATCCCAGGGCAGCCGGACTCTGGTGAACGTCGGGCGGGCCGCTCATTTCGCCGTCCAAGATTTGCGACTCAAGATCCTATCCCTGGCCGAGAAGCTCCTGGAGACCGACAAGAGGAACCTGGTGCTCGACGGCGGTCACGTCTTCGCCAAAGAAAGACCCGAAGAGCGGGTTTCGCTGGAGGAACTGGCACGGCGCTCTCCCGAGGGCGAGCTGCGCAGCCGTTCCGAGTCCAAGCCCGATCCGGCCGCCTACGACCTGTCGCGCCTGACCTCCTGTCTGTATCCCGCCTTCCACCACCCGAGCTTTCACTGCCACGCGGCGGAGGTCGAGGTCGACCCTGAAACAGGCGTGACCCGGGTGCTGCGTTACGCTGCGGCCCACGATGTCGGTCGGGCCGTAAACCCGACTCTGGTCGAAGGCCAGATCGAGGGCGGGGTGATGCAGGGGATCGGCATGGCCCTGATGGAGGAAGTGATCTACGACGAGAACGGCCTGCGCACCAACGTCAACTGGACCGACTACAAACTTCCGACGGTGGCCGATCGGCCGGAGATTCAGGCCATCATTGTCGAACACGCCACGGACCTCGGGCCGTATGGCAGCAAGGGCCTGGGCGAGTCACCGGTGCTTCACGGGCCGGCGGCCGTCGCCAACGCCATTTCGGCGGCGACGGGCAAACGTTTCCGCTCACTCCCGGTCACTCCCGAGAAAGTCGCCCTGGCGATGAAGTAGGCCTCGCCCATGGCCGGGCCCGCCGGCGTCATCCGATCCGACAACGAGGCAACGCGATGGCCCGCATGTATCATGTGGAAGTGATCAAAGCCAAGGGCGATCCGCGCGAATTGGAGGACTTCCTTCGCCGCGAGTGTCCCCCCTACTGGCGCGCCCACGGCTTCGAGGTTCGGGTGTACTCACGGCAGTACAGCCTGGGGGACGGCCCGACCTGGCTGTTCACCGGCATGGATCGCCTCTCCGACTTCGACCGCTGGCCGGCGATGGCCACCGGCGATGCCCAGGGCAAGGAACTGATGCAGCGCCTCGAAAGCATGATCGCCGAGCTCCATGCCAGCGTGATCCTCGACGTGGAAGCCAGGGACTGACCTCGCGCCGGCTCCCCTCGCGGTCCGGCCAGGCGGTGACACCGACCATGACACCACCGACATTGAAGCTGATGATCCCGGGCCCCATCCAGCCGGAAGACGACGTTCTGCGGGCCATGGGGGGCCCAGTCCAACCCCACTACGGTCCGGAGTGGACTCGAATCCACAACGACACCCTGGAGATGCTCCGCCGCGTGTATGGCACGAGCGGCGACACATTCCTTCTCGTGGGATCCGGATCCTCAGCCCTCGACGCCTGCCTGGGCAGCACCCTTTCTTCGGGCGAGCAGATCGTGATCGGCGTCAACGGCTGGTTCGGCGAACGGCTGACGGCCATCGCCCAGAGCTACGGGCTCGACGTGATTCCGGTCTCCGCTCCGTGGGGAGATCCTCTCGATCCGGCGGATTTCGACCGTGCCTTCCAGGACCACCCCGAGGCGCGCCTGGCAGCGGTCGTCCATTTGGAGACGTCGACGACGATCGTCAACCCCATCGAAGCGATCGGCCGTCTGGCGACGCAGCGTGGACGCGTCTTGATGGTCGACGCCGTCTCATCCCTGGGAGGCATCCCGCTCCGCATGGATGAGTGGGGCATCGGGCTGTGCGCCTCGGCCTCACAGAAATGCCTCGGCGCGCCGCCCGGCCTGGCGACGGTGGCCGTCAGCCCGGCGGCCTGGTCGCTCATCGATCGCGCTCCGGACAAGAACCACGGCTGGTATCTCAACCTGCGCGTGTGGCGGCAATACGCCACCGACTGGGCGGCCTGGCATCCGTTCCCCATCACCATGGCCACCAACAACGTGCTGGCCTTGCGCGCCGGACTGCAGGGGCTGCTTGCCGAAGGGATCGAAGCTCGCATGCAGCGCTACCGCGCTCTGGCCCTGCGATTGAGGCAAGGGCTGCGCCGGATCGGCATGGCGCCCTACACCCCGGACGACCGCATGGCCCCGGTCCTGACGGCGGCCTACGGCCCGCCGGGAGTCCGGACGAGCGAGATCGTCAGCTACATGGCGGAAGTCCATCACACCAAGATCGCCGGCGGCCTGGGGGAGAAGCTCGTCGACAAGATCATCCGTATCGGGCACATGTCGCCCTCCGTACGCGAGTCCGACATCGACGAGGTTGTGCAGCAATTGGCCGGTTTCACCCCCGAGTGGCGGCGCGCCGAGCCGCCGGCGACCGCAGGGAGGAACGCATGACCGATCGGCCTTTGGACAACCGGGTAGCCTTGGTCACCGGCGCCTATCGCAACCTGGGCGCGGTCACCGCCGAGACCCTGGCGCGCTACGGCGCCTCCGTCATCGTGAACGACATGGACTCGCCGGAGCTGGCCCATCAAGCCGCCGCCCTGCTGGAACGAATTCGCGCCCACGGGGTGAAGGCAGCGGCCCTGGCGGCGGACCTCTCACGTTCCGCCGAGGTGGAGCGCCTGTGCCAGCAAGCCCTTGCGACGTTCGATCGGGTGGACATCGTCGTCAACAACGCCGGCCCCTTCAACATGGATCCCTATCTCTCGCTGGAGGAAGCGATCTGGGACCGGATCCTGGACGTCAATCTCAAGGCCGTCTACCTGACCGCCAAACATCTCGCCCCTCAGATGAAATCCCGCGGCTGGGGACGAATCGTCAACATGTGCGCCGGGTCGGCCTTCATCCGCAATCACAACGTCTACACCCTGGCCAAGGCCGGCGTTCAGGTGATCACCGAGTCGCTGGCCCTGGAGCTCGGGCCGGAGATCACCGTCAACGCCGTCGCCCCGGGCCAGATCTACGAGAGCTTGCCGGACATCCACGCCTTCGACCCCACCTTCGGCGAGCGCTACCTGGCCCGCACGCCGGCCAAGCGCTTGATCCACCGCTCCGAGGTGGCCGAGATGATCGCCCTGTTCTGCATGCCGACGAGCGCGACGATCACCGGAGTCACCATCCGTCTCGACGGGGGAGCGGAGATTCCCACGTTTTGACGGTTTGCCGCCACGCGGCTGGGTTCGAAGCCGAAGGCCGCAGAAGCAACGCTCCGACGATGCGGGCGCCCTTCGACTTCGGCCGGGCGAGAACCGTCGCCTCCGAAGTCGAGGACCGGCCTTCGCTCAGGGCGTCATTTCTCCCTCCGACTCGAACTTGACGTCCTGAGTGAACGAGCCCCTCAGGGGCGAGCGAAATCGAAGGGTGCCCTAGAGATTCGTTCACAGGCTCGAAGGGAGAGCCTTCGTGTCTGGAGTTGAGGCCTGGCCTCCTCTTAGAGCGCCATCTCTACACCGATAGGGACCTGACGCCCTGAGCGAAGCGAGCCCCTCGGGGCGAGCGAAGTCGAAGGGCGCCCTAGAGATTCGGACACGGGCCCGGAGGGAGGACAGCCTTCGCGTCTGGAGTTGAGGCCTGGCCTCCTCTTAGAGCGTCATCTCCACACCGATAGGAACCTGACACCCTGAGCGGAGCGAGCCCCCCGGGCGAGCGAAGTCGAAGGGCGCCCTAGAGAATTCGTCGCCTGCTCGAACGGGAGAGATCACAATCCGTCGGGTCAAGCAGCAGTGGAAGTAGGGGCGACCGTCCGGTAGGCCGGGTGTTCCTTCGCCAGCCGGCAGGCCACGCGATGCCCGTTGCCCAGATCGTATTCCGGCAGGGGGTGCCGGCACTCGTCGATCACGAAGGCGCAGCGATCCTGCAGCGGGCAGCCCGGCACGAGGAGGCGCGCCGTGGGCGTCTCGCCCTTCAGCAGCAGGCGGCTGCGTTTCACCGACGGGTCGGGGATCGGGATGGCCGAGAGCAAGGCCTTCGTGTACACGTGCGTCGGATCCTCGAAGACATCCTCGGTTCGCCCCTGCTCGACGATCCGTCCCAGATACATCACCAGGACGCGGTCGCACAGGTGGCGGATCGTGCTCAGATCGTGGGAGATGAAGACGTACGACAGGTTCAGCTCGCGCTGCAGCCTCTTCAAGAGCACGATGACATGGATGCGCAGCGACATGTCGAGCGACGAGGTCGGTTCATCCAGAATCACCAAACGCGGCGTGGTCATCATGGCCCGCGCCACCCCGACCCGCTGCTTCTGCCCGCCGCTCAGTTGATGCGGCAGCCGATCCAGGTGCTCCTCTTCGAGCGTGACGCGGCTCACCGCCTCGCTCAACTGCTGGTCGCTGGAGTACAGGCCGTGAAGCTGCAACGGCTCCCGCAGCGTCCGGCGGATGGACAGGCGCGGGTTGAGCGACTCGTTCGGGTCCTGGAAGACCATCTGAAAGTCTTTCCGCCGCGCCCGCACCTGGCCGCGTGACAGGGTCGTCAGGTCCGTTCCCTCGAACAGGATGCGGCCGCGGGTGGGTTTCTCCAAACGCAGGATGCAGCGCGCCGTCGTGGTCTTCCCGCAACCGCTTTCCCCTACCAGACCGACCGCCTCGCCCGGGTAGACCTCGAAGCTCACGCCGTTGACGGCGTGGATCGTCGTCCGCCCCTCCCGGTACTCCTTGTGCAGGTCCTCCACGCGCAGCAGGGGCTCGCTCACGTCCCTGCCTCGTTGCGCAAATGGCAGAAGACGACGTGGTCCTCGGCCAACCAGCGCGGTTCCGGTCGGCGAACCCAACAGGCCTCCAGCACGTAGGGGCAGCGATTGGCGAAGCGGCAGCCGGGGTTGTCGTAGTCGATGCTGGCGAAGGCGATCGCCCGGGAGGTATCCAGTTCCGCCACCTGATCCACGCGCAGGATGCTTCCCAGCAGGCGTTCCGTGTACGGGTGGCTGGGGTGGTGGAAGAGTTCCGCCACCGGAGCCTGCTCCATGATCTGGCCGGCGTACAGGACGGCGACGCGCTGGCAGACTTCGCTGACCACGCCCAGGTCGTGGGTGATGAGCAGCAGGGAGGCGCCGGTCTCCGCTTGTATCTCCTTGATCAGGTCGAAGATCTGCGCCTGGATCGTCACGTCCAGGCCCGTGGTCGGTTCGTCGGCGATCAGCAGCGCGGGGCGACAGGCCAGCATCATGGCGATCAGGACGCGTTGCGCCATGCCCCCGCTCAGTTGATGGGGATAGGCGCGCGCCCTCGATTCGGCGTCGGAGATCCCGGCATGCCGCAGCAGCTCGACCGCCTGGCGGCGGGCTTCCGCCGCGGTCAGGCCGCGGTGGAGCATGAGCGCTCGCGCCACCTGCTCCCCGGCTCGCATCAGCGGATTGAGGGCGGCCCGCGGGTTCTGGAAGATCATGGCGATCTTCGAACCGCGCACCTGGCGCATGGCGGATTCGTTCAGGCGCAGCAGATCCTCACCTTCGAACGCAATCCGCCCTTCGGAAGCGCGCGCCGCCGGCGGCAGCAGGCGCATGATGGTCAGGGCCGTCATCGTCTTGCCCGAGCCGCTTTCCCCCACCAGGCCCATCACTTCGTTCGGCCGGACGTCGAAGCTGACATCCAGCAGCACCGAGCGCGACGACTCGTGGTCGGCGATGTCCAGCCGCAGCGATTCGACTCGCAGAAGCGGCTCGGCCATCAGCGTTCCTCGCGCGCCAGCAGGTCGCGCAGACCGTCGCCGACGATGCTGAAGGCAAAGGCGATGATCACGATCGCCAGGCCGGGGAACAACCAGGTCCACCACTCGCCGGTAATGATGCGCTGGGCGCCTTCGGCCACCATGACGCCCCACTCGGCCGTCGGCGGGGTGATCCCCAGGCCGAGGAAGGCCAGGCCGGCGGCATCCAGGATCGCCCACCCCAGCACCAGGGTCACCTGGATGAAGGCCGGCGTCAGCGAATTCGGCAGCAGGTGAACCAGCACGACGCGCCAGCGCGGGTTGCCGACGCCGACGGCGGCGTCGGCGTACTGCAAGGTGCGCACGCGCAACATCTCGCCGCGCGTCAGGCGGATGAAGTAGGGCACATAGGCGACGCTGATCGCCAGGATGACGTTGGGGATGGTGTCTCCCAGAATCCCGGTCAGGGCCATGGCCAGGATGAAGGCCGGGAAGGCCAGCAGCACGTCGACCAGGCGCATGACGACGTCATCGACGATGCCGCCGAAGTAGCCGGACAGCGCCCCCACCACGGCGCCCACGAGAAACGCGCTGACCGCCACCGAGAAGGCGATGCTCAGGTCGAGGCGTGTGGCGTAGAGCACGCGCGAGAAGATGTCCCTTCCGAACTTGTCGGTGCCGAAGCGGAACTCCGGGGTAGGCTCGTGCAGGGTAGCCTGGGGGTGTGTGGCATTCGGCTCGTAGGGTGCCAGCTCGGGACCGATGGCGGCCACGACGACGTAGCTCAGGATCAGCAACACGCCGAACGACAACAGGCGCCAGCGGCCGACCGCCTTCAGGCTGCGGTACCCGAAAGAACGCGTTCGCGCCGACCTTCCTGCCACCCGGGGCGCCAGAGGGACATCCATGTCAACCCAACCGAATCCGAGGATCGAGAAAGCCGTAGGCCAGATCGATCACCAGGTTGAGCCCGACGTAAATCACCGCGATCAGGAGAACGAAGCCCTGGACCGCATTGAAATCGTTGATCGTCAACGCGTTCCAGGCGTACTGCCCGATCCCCGCCCATGAGAAGACCTTCTCCACGACCACATTGCCGGCGATCAGGTAACCGAAGACGATCCCGACCATGGTCAGGATCGGTATGAAGGCATTCCGCAGCGCATCGCGCACCACCACGCTCCGCTGAGGAACCCCGATGGCTTTGGCCGTTCGGACGAAGTCGGCATTGAGCGTATCGAGCATCGACCCGCGCGTCATCTTGACGACCGGCGCGCTGACGACGAAGGCCAACACCACCGCCGGCAGCCACAGATGGTTGACGGCGTCGAGGAAGGTGCTGAATTGGCGGGCGAGCAGGCTGTCGACCGTGAACAGCCCGGTCACCAGCGGCGGCTCGGCCACCCCGATCGTCAGCCGGTCCAGGGGCGCCGGAGCCCAGTCGAGTGTGTAGTAGAAGACGTGCACCATCAGCAAAGCCAGCCAGAACAGCGCCTGCGCCGCTCCCAACGTGGCATACAGGCGCACCCCTTGATCGATCCAGCTCCCGGCGTACACGGCGGCCAGCACGCCCAACGTCACGCCGACCACCAGAGCGATCAGGAAGGCCGTCGCCGCCAGCTCGATGGTGGCCGGGAGCCGCTCTCCCAACTCCTGAAGGACCGGCTGGCCCGTCTTCCAACTTTCACCCAGATTCCCGGACAAGAGTTCCTGGGCGTAGCGCCCGAACTGGACGTAGATCGGTTGATCGAGCCCCATTTCCCTTTCGTACTTATGGATGAGTTCGGCGTCGGCCAGCGGCCCGGCGCGCAGCGCGGCCGGATTCGAGGGCAGGATGTGGGTCAACAGGAAGACGAAAACAGCGACGCCGGCCAACGTGATGACGGCCAGCCCGATGCGTCGCAACAGATACCGCAGAAAATGGGGCATGCGCTCCATGCACCTCGCCCGAAGCATCGACCGGCGCGCCGCTCCGGATCGGCGGACGCGGCGCGTTCCCGGCCGGTCCATTGTACAGGCAGGGGCACACGCGACGTGTGCCCCTGCCCCGAGAACCTGCCTCAACCCAGGCTGTAGATCGCGCCTAGTCCTTCCCCAGGAAGGCGTAGCGCAGGGTGAGGTCGTTGAACAGAGCGATCCCGCTCACGTTGGATCGCGTGGCGATGATCCACTCCGGCGCGTACAGGTAGATCCAGGGGACTTCTTCCTGAACCACGATCTCCTGGCCGCGCGTGCTGAGTCGCTGGCGCTCCGCCGGATCGCGGCTGAGCGTCAGGTCGGCGATGATCTGGTCGAGCTCCTGGTTGCAGGTGTTCGTGTAGTTGGTGAACTGCCCGCACTTGAAGTTCCAGGTGAACTGGAAGGCCGGGTCGTTCCCCCACGAGTACCACTCGAAGATGTAGAACGGCAGGGTGTGCTTGCCGTTCGCATCCATGGCGTTCAGGAGCTCGTTGTACTGGGCGATCGGCAGGGCGTTGACGTTCACCGTCACACCGATCGTGGCCAGCCCGGATTGAATCCAGGTGGCCGAGTCCACGCGCGCCTGATCTTCCTGCGGCACGACCAGGTCGACCGTGAACCCGTCGGGGTAGCCGGCTTGGGCCAGCAGCGCCTTGGCCTCGTCGACCGTCCCCTGCGGATAGGTGAAGAACTCGTCGGTGTGGGTCGCCATGCCTTCGGCGATCGGCGAGCCGGGGTTGGCGCCGTAGCCGTAGATGACGTTGTCGATGATCGCCTGGTAGGGCACGACCATCGAGACGGCCTTGCGGACGTTGACGTCATCGAACGGCTTCTGGTTCAGGTTCATCCCGGCGTGGTAGACCCGCGTGGTCGGGACGTGATGGATGGTGATGTTGGGATCGGCCTCGAGCTCGGCCAGGTCGCTGTAGGGAACGCCCAGCGCCACATCCACATCCCCGGCGCGCAGCAGCTGCTCGCGCGTTGCCGCATCCGGCACGACGCGGAAGATCACCTTGCAGTTGTGGAAGTAGTCCGCGCCGCGCCAGTAGTTCGGATTGGGCTCGAAGACGTACTCGACCCCCGGGTTCCAGCTGGTGATGATGTACGGCCCGCTGGAGTTCGAGTTGGTGCGGAAGTAGTTCTCCGCCCAGGGGTCGTCGGCGGTGGCGTTGGCTTCAGCGGTCTTCTGGCTGATGGCACCGACGACCTGGAAGCTGAGGATGATCTCCGCCAGGGCCGCCGGCTGGCTGGCGGTGATCGTCAGGGTGTAGTCGTCGACAACCTTGACCTGGTCCATCGACGTCACAGCCATGAACCCGGTCAGCAGCGTGATGTAGCCGGGGCCTTCCAGGGCGCGCTTGAGCGTGTAGTAGTAGTCGTTGGCGGTGATGGGCGTGCCGTCGGCGAACTTGGCGTCCGGTCTCAGATGGAACGTGTACACCGTCCCATCGTCGGACACCTCGTAGCTCTCGGCGCCGGCGCCGACGAACGTCTCGGAGCCGATGAAGACGTTGTCGCCCTGATCGACCAACTCCTGCTGGATCAGCGGCTCATACAGGTTGGCGGTGGCGTCGTAGGCCGCGATGCTGCGGAACTCCATCGGCTCGATGTGATCGATGTCGCCATCGTAGGCGATGACGATCGTACCTTCCTCGCCGCAGGCGGCCGGCTCGGGCCCGGCCGGCGCGCTCGTCGGCGCGGCCGCCGGCGGCTGCGTCGCCGGGGCGGCCGTGGGCGCGGCGGCGGGCTGACAGGCGCCGAGGACCATGGCCAGCATCGCGATCAGGGACAGATACACGAAGTCCTTACGCGGTTTCATTTCTCCTCCGCATGGTTCCAGATAAGAGGCTGAGAACTCGGACGAAGTGCGCTCACGCCATTCACGGCTCCTTTCCCCGGGGCGGAACAGGCTCTCCCCAGGCGCTTCCGGCGCCTTCGATGAACTGGCCGATCTCGGCCAGGATGGGTTGGATCGCCGGATGGTGAGTCAGGTCGGAACGGTATTCGTCGATACCCGTGACCTCCAGGACTTCGATGTAGTCATACAGCGGCGGGCCCTTGCCGTCGACCGGTCCGGCGATGCGGTAGACCCGGTATTGGACGATGCTTGGGATCTGCTGCGCCAGACGGTAGTCCGTGCGCTGAACCCAGCGTTCATAGGCCGCCGCATCCGCCCCGGCCTTGAGCCGCGAGAACCAGAAGACGCTCGTCATCCTGCCATCCCTGCCCCCGCGGCGGAGGGCGCCGGGCCCGGCGACACCGGCTCGGCGATGGCGCAGTGAAGGACCTCCACCAGGTTCGGCGACTGGGAATGGACCTCCGCGACGGCCGGATGGCTCTCCAGGTCGTGGAGGTACGCCGCCAGGTCGTCGACTTCCACCACATCGACAAAGTCGAAGGGAACCTCCTGGTCGGCGGGGATGGCGCCCACGACGTGCGTCGAGCGGTAGGTGCGGATGCTGGCGATGCGAGCCACCGCCGGATAGTCGACGCGGCGGACAAACGCCTGATACTCCTCAGCCGTCACGCCCGGCTTCAGGCGCACCAACCAATAGACTATGGTCACCGTGTCTCCTTGGAGCCGGGCCAGCGCCTCCCGGCGGAATGACGGCCGGAAGGGCGTCGCGGAATCACAGCCCCGCACATCCTGCTACCGCCTTCTCTGCCGGCACCGGATACGTCAGCCGGCTGTGGGTCAGCTCCATGCCCACCAGTCCGGCGGCCACGGCCAGCGCCGCGTTGCGCGGGTCGATCACGGGAATGGGCGGCAAGCCGCGCCGGCGGAGCTCATCGGTCACCGGCGTTGCGAGCCCGGCCATGCCGGTGCATCCCAGCACGACCGCCTCGGCACCGTCCTGTTCGACCGCCAGCACGGCCTCGCGGGCCAGCGGCGCGGCGCAGGCCTCCCGCCCTTCCAACAAAGCGAGAACCGGCACGTCAATCGCCCGGACGGAGGCCAGGCGGCTCGCCAAACCGTAGAGCTCGGCGCGCCTTCGCAGACTCGGAGCCAGGGCCTTCAGGACGGTGACGATCGAGAAGCGATCGGCGAGCTGGCAGGCCAGGTGCATCGCCGCCTGCCCGGGACCGACGACCGGGATGGAGACTTTCTCGCGTGCCGCCTCCAGGCCCGGGTCCAGAACGCAGTCAATCACCACCGCCTGCGCTCCTTCCGCCTCCGCCTGAACCGCCTTGGCGACGATCTCCGCCACGGCCAAGGCCTCATCGAACGCGCCTTCGATCGAGGGCGGTCCCTGGTCCAGGAATTGGACGCGCAGGTCATGCCCGAAGAACGCCGACGGCGTCAGGTCGATCGCCGATGCGGGCGATCGTCCGAGAAGCGCCACGGGCGCAAGGATGGTGATCTTCATGAGGGGGCTGACCTCTTCCGTCCTTCATCGTCGGGGAACCCGGCTTTTCGCTCAATCGTGTCGAGCGGGTAGGCCCCGTACTCCAGGCCCGCCTCGATCATCGTCAGCAAGTTCTCCACCGGCACGTCCGGCTGCACGTTGTGCGTCGGATTCAGGATGTATCCGCCGGCCGGAGCGAGCGCACCGATCTTGGCCCGCACCTCGCGGCGCACGTCGTCGGCCGAGCCGTGGTTGAGCACGCGGACGGTGTCGATGCCTCCCCAGAATCCCATCCGATCGCCGAAGGTCGTCTTGAGGCTCTCGGGGTCCATCCGCGCCGCCGTCGTCTGAACCGGATTGAGGCAGTCGACGCCGATCTCGGCCAGGTCGTCGATGACATCGACGACGCTGCCGCAGGTGTGCCACATCACGGGGGCGGATGAACGATCGCGGATCGCCTGCATCATCCGGGCATGCCGCGGCTTGAAGACGCGGCGATAGGTTGCCGGGCTCATGCACAGCCGGTCCTGATGGCCGATGTCGTCCGAGACGGAGATCACGTCCACCAGATCGCCGACCTCGGCCGTGACCGCCTCCAGCGGGCCGAGCATGGACTCCGTCAGGCAGTCGGCCAGGACTTCGAGGAGGGCGGGCTGGGTCGCCAGATCGACGTACCAGTCCTCGTAGCCGCGCACGTTCTGACTGCACTGGAGGACCCACAACGAGAGATTCAGAACGAGCGCGCACTCGGTGGCGGCCCGCATGGCCTCCACCCGGGGGCGCAGCCCGCGCGTGAACCCGGGGTCGTCGGGCTCCGGCCATGGATGATTCATCACGTCTTGCTTCGTGATCTCTCCGGCCAGCGGCGCCTTGTGCAGGTCATAGTAGAAGGAGGTCGGCGGCTTGCGCCACTCGATCCCCCACGGGTCGCGGTAGTGACCCTCACCCAGTTCCACGCTCTGGTTCGAGGGAGACTCCGGGGCGTTGTAAGACACGAAGCGGGTGTCGACCGACAACCGCCTCAGGATCTCCTCGTCGATGTGGCAGACCTGCATGTTGCGTTCCATCAATTCGGTGGGCCGATCGATGCCGAAATGTCGCTTGAGCCGCTCGTAGAACGGGATGGTGGTGGTCGTGATCCAGGCGCTACCAAGGTCGATGGGCACCCTGTCGGCTTCCTGGTGGCTCAAGGCTCTGAGCACCCGCTCCCGTGAGTTCATGCGCTCCACGTCCACCCGTCTGCCTCTACCGACCCGTCAGCCACCGGCGGTCTTCAACATGCAGGTGATCTCGTCGCCATCGCGCAGCACGGTCTCCCAGCCGCTCAGATACTGGATCGGTCGGCCGTTGACCAGCACCAGCAACGTGTCGCTTTGGACGGAGGCCAGCCTGTCACCGGGCCGCGCCCGCGTGCGAAGGTGAGCCAGCAGATCGCCGACGGTCGTCCCGGCGGAGAGCCCTGTGGGCATCCGGGTCAGGCTGGAGTCGCGGCCACGTAGGCCGAACGTCCGCACGATGACCTGGATGCCCGCGGTCCGCTCCATCCCTCAACCCGCCACGTCGCCGCACACGTCGAGCAGGCCGAGCGTTTCGAGCGTCTCGGCGCGAGGGATCCCCGTCGCCGCGTCCCATCCGTGCATCGCGTAGTACTGGTTCAGCAGACCGTCCAGCATGGCTTGATCGGTGATCATTCCCTGGTTGGGGCCCGCCGGTACTCGTTCGTTCATCATCCGCCAGGGCAGGCGATCGTCGGCACGGCGGGCTCCCTCGCGGGCGTTGAAGCAGCGCTCGATGGTGACCATGCGCCGGCCGCCCAGCATCAGCTGTTCCTCGTCGAACGGCGTTCCCAGAGCGTGGGCCATCAGCTGCGCCATGTTCCGCGGATTGACGGCGAAAGCGGCCGTCGAGGTGAACACGCAGAAGCCGAGGGCCTCCGAGGCGCCGTACACATCTTCGTGCCAGCGCACGATCTCGGCCCGCTTCTCGGTCAGATGCGGATCGGCGTACTTCTCGTCGCCGGTGATGGTGCGGATCACCTCCCGCGCTTCCTTGCTCAGTCCGAACTCGGCGAAGGTTTCCGTCATCAGGTGGTCCGGCCCGCGCGGGTTGACGGCGAACGCCAGCGCGTAGCCCTTGGCCATGCGGGTGTCGACCGCCGACTGCTCCAGGCCCTTGGCCTGGATCGCCCAGCGGTGCGAACCCTGGCCGACGCGGTCCGCCGCCCGGCGCGTGCCTTGCGCCAGCAGGTCGCCCAGCTTGCCTTCTCGATAGGCGATGCGCCGCAGCGCCTCATGGACGGCCGCGGCGTTGCCGAAGCGGAGCTCGAGCCCGTCCGTGTCCAGGCTGCTGATCACCTCGCGCTCGAACGACTCCATGGCCCACGAGATCGCGTGGCCGGCCGAGATCGTGTCCATGCCCAAGTCGTTGCACAGTTGATTGGCCACCAGCGCCGACTCGGTGTCGACGATGCCGCACTCGGAGCCCAGCGCCAGGACCGTCTCCAGTTCCGGGCCGGAGTCCAGCACCTCGCCCCAGCGATGCTCCAGGCTGCGCACGAAGCGGTGGCAGGCGGTGGAGCAGGAGAAGCACGACTCGCGTCCGATGAGGTAGCCGTCATCCAGCATGTGCTGGCCGCTCAACTGATCCGCGCCCTCGAGTGTCACCTGAGAGAAGTTGCGCGCGGCCAGCATCCCCATTTCGTTCAAGCCGGGGATGGAGCCCGACGTACCCCAGTTGTAGAGGCTCTCGGTGCCCGAGTCCTTGGCCAGCTCGTGACGCATGGCGTCGGCCAGGCGGTGGAAGGGCTCTCCCTCGGAGACTCGCAAACCCCCATGGCCCTGAACGGTGATCGCCTTGAGCTTCTTGGAGCCCATGACGGCGCCGATACCTCCCCGTGAGGCGCCGTTGAAGCGGGAGCACAGGATGGCCGAGAACAAGACCCCGTTCTCGCCGGCCGGCCCGATGACCGCCGTCTGCAGAGTGGGGTCGCCCAACTCCTCCTTGAGACGAGCATCGGCCTGCCGCGTCCCCTGGCCCCAAAGGTGGCTTGCGGGTTTGATTTCGACGCGGTCGTCGGTGATCGACAGGTAGACCGGCTGGGGCGACTTGCCTGTGATCACCAGGTAGTCCCAGCCGGCATAGCGCAGTTCCGCGCCCAGATGGCCGCCCACGCTGACCTTGAGGTAGAGCCCGGTCAGGGGACTCTTGCACAGCATAGAGGTACGCCCGGAGGAGGGCGCGCCGGTGCCGGTGAGCGTCCCGGTTCCGATGATCAAGGCATTGTCCGGGCCGAGCGGATCCGATCCTCCCGGGACACGTTGGAAGAGCAGCTTGGCCGCGATCCCGCGCCCACCCAGGAATTTGATGACGTCTTCTTCGGGTACGAGCTCCACCCGGGTGTCGCCACGGGTCAAATCGACGTTGAGAATCCGCTGGGGAGCGAGAGACCGGATCATGCCTTCGCCTCGCGGGTCTTCCCGACGCGCTGTGCCAAAGCTTCGGCGACGCGCCAGCGTTTTTGCGTCAGGCCCAACCCGTGCGTCTCCACGCCCAGGGAACCGTAGACGGCTTCCGGTTGCCGGTCGTAGCGCAAGGCGCCGTACAGGCACGAGGCGGCACAGGCCGGCTCGCCTTCACACAGATCGCACAGAACCGCCAGCTCCTGCCCGGGCGGGATGTGCACGGCGCCGTAGGGGCAAGCCTCGACGCACTCGCCGCACGCCGAGCAACGCTCAGCCATGATGGATACCACCCCCCGCGTTTCGTCCCGCACCATCGCTTCGCTGGGACAGCTCGCCAGGCACGGCGCGTCGGCGCAGTGGACGCAGACAATGGGCGCGTTCACGCCGAGCTCGTAGACTTGCATGACCTTGATCCGCGAGAACGCCGGGGAGAAGAAACCCTCCTTGGTGAACGAGCACGCCAGCTCACAGGCCATGCAGGCGGTGCATCGGGCCGATTCGATGGTCAGGCTTGTTGGGTCCATGGGGTCGCCTTGTCGCAGGCAGTTCCTTCCGGGATGGGCGCGCCGTTCATCCGGGCGCGGCCAGTTCCGGAACCAGACTCTCAATGGGGCGATAGACCTCCCGTGCCCGACCGTAGCGGGCCGGACTGAAGGCGCGTTGCCCCTCGGAAGATAGGGCGGCCTCGCGCAACCGCGGGTGACAGGGCAGCCCCACCAGCGAGACCTGGCTGCCAAGGCGAAGCTCGATACTCATCAGCCCTCTCCCGGTGCCCGGCTCCAACAGAAGGATCAAATCGGGGAAGTAGGCCTTGGGCTCACCATTGATGGACAGCATCATGGTTTCGTTCTTGATCACCAGATCGGCCTGCTGACCGGCGAACCGCCCACTGCCCTGAATCCTAGCGGTGGTGTAATAGAAACCCATGCTCTCCTCTTCGGCCATGGCGGTGATCTCGCCCGCGTGGAGGAGGACGCCGCCCACTTGTCCGGCGACGGTCTGAACCGGATCCTCGCCCTGGGCCCGGGCCCGCAACACGGCGCGCCCCAGGGCCAGCGAGGCGGAAACGGTGTTGGGGATCACGGCCGTTTTCGCCTGCCGGCCGGTCATGGGATAGTGATGGTTCGCCCCCAACCCGCCGCCGTTGGTCACCACCCAGCGACCCAGTTGGTCCGGGTAGGTGGGATCCGCCGCCGACTGAACCACGACGACGTTGCCGTTGAAATCGATCAACGGCATCGGCGTGAGGGCGACGCCGTGGCCGATGAAGGAGGTCATCTGCGTTTCAGGCGCCGAGCGGCCCAGGGCATCACCGTCGATCACCGGCACACCCATGCGGGCCCCGAGCGAGAGCACGACCGGCGCGTTGAGCCCACCGACCTCGAACGGGACGACGTGATCGATCGGCCGGCCGAGCAGCGCCTGCATCACGCGGTTGACCTCGAGCAGCTCGAAGCGCTCTTCCCAGTGACGCATGACGTTCTCGGTGCCCATCTTCTCGAGCACCTTGACCGACCCCATGATGCCGCCGCTGACGACGGTGGCCTCGTCGGAGACATCCTCCAGATCGATCAACCTGTGAGTCCGTCCACGAGCGAAGTCGTTCTCCAGGATGGCCTTTCCCCACGCCGGAGAGCCTCCTCCGCCCGTCCCGAAGACGGCCAGACCCTCCAGCAACGGTTCGATGTCCGCCTGGGAAAGCTGGAATGTCGGCATCCGTCCTCCGTCCGATACCCCGACCGACTCAGACCGGTCGGCCGCTCACAAGGAGGGTCCTGGTCCCGGTTGGACCGCCAGGACGTCGTGGACTCGCACGTCGCTGCTTTGGTAGAGCTCCTTGAGTCGCGGAGACAGCTCCTTGTGCTTGGCGCTCTCGCGCCAGGCCTGGGCCGCATCCACACCGGAGAATCTCAGCACCAGAACGAGAGTCTCGGAGTCGTCTTGCGGCCGCAGAAGCTCCGCGCCGAAAAACCCGGGCTGGTGTGCCAGCGCCGGCCCGTACGAAGACTGAAAGAACGAGTCGAACGCCTGGGCCGCCCCCGGCTGAAGATGGAAGACAACGTGGCGCTCGATCATGATCTTGCCTCTTGGACCGCCTGGCTGAGCGCCTTCGCCGTGGCCGTCAGTTGGTCGAAGCGGCGCTCGGCGACCGCCTTCTTGTTGACCAGATTCGATCCGACGCCCAGCGCGACGGCTCCGGCGCGGATGAACGCCCCGGCGGTCTCCAGCGAAACCCCGCCCACGGCGATCATCTTGACCTGCGGGAGCGGGGCCCGCACGGCCTTGATGAAGGCCGGGCCGCCGACTTCGGCTGGGAAGACCTTGACGAAATCGGCCCCCAGCTCCCAGGCCTGCAGGATCTCGGTCGGGGTGTAGGCTCCCGGGATGACCACCTTGCCGTAGCGCCGGCACATCTGGATGACATCGGGATTCAGGGTCGGTGCAACGACGAACTCTGCTCCGGCCAGGATCGCGGCGCGGGCGGTCTCCGCATCCAGGACCGTGCCGGCGCCGATCAAAACCTGGCCGCCCAGCTCGCGTGAAGATTCTTCGATCGTCTGCAAAGCGCCGGGTGTCGTCAGCGTGAATTCGATGATGGAAACCCCACCGGCGGCGATGGCCCGGGCCGCATCGATCAGTTCGGCCGAGCTGTCCAGCCGAACGATGGCGATCAGCCCGGTCTGCTCGATCCATTGGGCGTGTGGTAGGGGCGCCATGCCTTTCTCCTAGCGGACGATCCGCAGCCCGCTTCCCCGGATGAGGGCTTCGGTCTCCTCCAGCGTCGACCAGTTGAAGTCGCTCCACGAGGAGTGCTTGAGGGCCGCAAAGGCGTTGCCGACCTTCAGACCACGCGGAATGTCCTTCGTCAGGTATCCGTACAGGAAGCCGGCGCTGAAGGTATCCCCCGAGCCGACGCGATCGACGACTTCCACCTCGTAGGTCACATCGTCGTAGTACGTTCCCTGGGAATAGGCCAGCGCCGACCAGGTGTTTCTCCAAACGGAGGGCGTCCCGCGCAGGGTGATGACGACCACCCGCAGCTCGAATTGGTCCGCCAGGGCCTTGGCCACCTCACGGTAGTCGCCGCCGGTGATGCCGAAGACCCGCTCGGTGTCCTCCTCGGTCGTCATCAGGATGTCCACATCGGCCATGAAGGGAGATTGCACGCGGCGAGCCTTCTCCTGGGTCCACAGCTTGGCCCGATAGTTCAGGTCATAGCTGATCTGAGCACCGGCGGCCTTCGCCGCGCCGATCGCCTCGGCTGTAACCGCGGCGGCGCTGTCGCTGAGGGCGGGCGTGATCCCGCTGACGTGGAAGAGGCGGCAACCCTGGAAGACCTCGTCCCATGCGACTTCTCCGGGCTGGATCTTCGAGATGGCCGAGTGGGAGCGGTCGTACAGCACGCTGCTGGCGCGCGGCGAGGCACCGTATTCGACGAAGTAGACGCCGAGGCGATCGTCCTTGGTCCACAGCAGGTGCGAGGTGTCGACGCCCATCTCGCGCGCCTTGTTGCGCACCATCCGCCCCAGGGGGTTGTCCGGCAGCCGACTGACCCACGCCGCACTTAGGCCCAGGCGGGCCACGCCGGCGGCGACGTTCAGTTCGGAGCCTCCGACGGCCATGTTCAGTTGAGTTGCCTGCTCGAGGCGTTGGAAATCCGGCGGCGAGAGGCGGAGCATGCACTCGCCGAAAGTGACGACGTCTGTCATGCGAGGTCTCCTCTGATGGGAATCGGCCCCTCGTCGCCGAGAGGCGTCCTACCCGCCGGGAGTCTGGCACCCCACGACAGCCCCGATCGCCCCGGCGACTTGGCCGAGGCGATTTCACACAGTGAAACACTCCTTTGTCTAGTAAAAAGGTTACAGCAGGTCGATGGCGTTTGTCAACCGCGGGACGCAAGCGTCGGGCCCCTCTCCGATCGGGTGGGGCCGCTGGTCAGGCCGAGAGCAGGCCTCGCACGAGCGTGACGGCCCGACTGGCATCCGGCGCCGTTCCGTCGGCCCCGATCGAGCGGGCGAACGCCTCCGTCAGCGGAGCACCCCCGACGATGACCTTGACCCCGCGGCGCAAGCCGGCCTGATCGATGGCGGCGATCGTCGCACGCATTTGGCCCATGGTGGTCGTCAGCAAGGCGGAGAGGCCGACCACCGTCGGCTTGAGATCCCCGACCGCCTCGGCGAAGCGCGCCGGGGAGACATCGACCCCCAGATCGTGGACCTCCAGCCCGGCGCCCTCCAACATCATGCCCACCAGGCTCTTGCCAATGTCGTGCATGTCGCCCTGGACCGTGCCCATGACAACCCGCGGTCCGGCGGCCGGAGCGGCGGCGACGAGGTCCGTTTTGAGAAGGGCCAGACCTGCTTTCATCGCCCGAGCGGCGGCGAGCATCTCCGGCACGTAGAACTCGCAGATCTCAAAGCGCCGCCCGACTTCGTCCATGGCGCCGACCAGGCCCTTCTTCAGCACGGCCTCGGCCGGGATTCCCGACTGCAGCGCGCGCCGCACGGCGGCTTCGACGTCGTCCCGGCGCCCACCGACCACGTGTTCGAAGACTTGTTCGATCTCGGTCTGCATACGTTCCCTCTCGCACCACGAAGCGACGGGAGGACTCGCCCGGGACGGCGCCTCTACTTGCGAGCGCGAACCTTCTTCTTCCGGGCGGCGGGCCGCGGGGCGGTCGCCGGCGGAGGAGGCCCGGCCGCGACCCGGCCCAGGCGAGACGAAATGTCGTGAGCCGCCGTCAGCACCTGCTCGGTCAGGTCGCGCGAGCGGATGCCTTCCCGGATTCGGTCCGCCGGCCCGGCGACACTGATGGCGGCCACGACCCGATGCGAGTCGAAAACCGGCGCGGCAACGCACATGACGCCCTGTTCATGTTCCTCGTCGTCGACGGCGAAGCCGGCTTGCCGAACCTTGGCCAACTCGGGCAGGAAGGCGCCCATGCGGGTGATCGTCCGAGGCGTATAGCTGCGCAAGCCGCTGGCGAACTCCCCGCGGACGTCTTCCTCGGGCACGTGGGCCAACAGGGCTTTGCCCAGCCCGGTGCAGTGGGCCGGCGCCCGCTCCCCGACCCGGGAGGACATCAGCCCGATCGGATGCAGCCCCGGCAGCTTCTCCAGGTAGATCACGTCCTTGCCGTGGAGCGTCGCCAGGTGGACGGTCTCGCCCGATCGGTCGCGCAGCTGGGCCAACGGCGCTTCGGCCAGTTGCCTCAGGTCACTGTGACGCAGGAAGGCCTGGCCGATGGACAGAGCAGCCGGACCCAGGCGATAGCGCCCTGTGTGCGCGTTCTGATCGACGAACCCGGCGGCGCTCAGCGTGGCCAACAGGCGGAAGACCGTGCTCTGATGCAGCCCCACCCGGTGGCTGATGTCGGAGAGGCTGATCTCGGCCTCGCCGAGGATGAACAGATGCAGGATACTCAGGGCGCGTTCGACCGAACGCGTGACATACCGGTAGCGATTGTCCGTTTTCATGGGCCGGAGTCCACTTTCGGCTCATGAAATATAGAGCGACGCCGGCGCCATGTCAATCACTGCCCCCGAGCCTCGCACACGGGGGGCGTCACGTGCGACCCTATCCGGCGCCACCCGCCCGGCATTCTGGCCGCGGAGGATCTCCCATGGACTATGGACTGTTGCTGCTGGGCGAGCATGACCCGCGCGACACAGCTCGCCTGGCACTCCTGGCCGAAGCCGGCGGCTTTCGGGACCTCTGGTTCGCGGACGAGAAGTTCTACCGGGATCCCTTCGTCAGCCTGGCGCACCTCGCGCAGCGCACGCACACGCTCCGCCTTGGGACCTGCGTCACCGACCCCTTCACCCGCCACCCATCGTTGATCGCCGTGGCGGCCGCCTCGCTGGACGAAGTGAGTGGCGGCCGCGCCGTCCTGGGCCTCGGGGCAGGTTTCAGTGGTCTGGAGGCCATGGGTGTACATCGGGCCCACCTCGTACCGACGATGCGGCTGGCCGTCGATTCCATCCGGCGGCTGTGGGCCGGCGAGACGGTCCACGCGCAATGCGAAGCGTTCACCCTGCGTCAGACAAGTCTCAACTTCAGCGCCCGGAAAGAGATCCCTATCCTGGTGGCCTCGGCCAGCCGCCAGATGCTGCGCCTCGCCGGGGAGGTGGCCGACGAGGTCATGCTCGGCGATCTGGGCTCGGCGGGTGTGCTTCGGCCAGCCTTGTCCGAAGTGGACCGAGGCGCGACGGAGGCGCGACGGCCGGCCGGCGCCCCGCCGCGTATCGCCCGGCTCAACCTGGTTCTCGCCGACGACGTCGAGAGCGCGCGCCAGGCCGTCCGGCCCTGGATCCTCGCCTACCTGTGGCATGCCTACCCGAATTGGACCCGCCTCCTGGATTACGCCCCGGAGTGGGAGGAGCGCCTGAAGCCCCTGAAGGACTTCATCGCGGCGCGCGGGGGGAGACCGCGCAACGTCGGAGATCGCGAGCAGGTGCTGCCATACGCCCCGCTGCTGCCCGCCGCGCTGGTGCGCCGCTATGCCCTCGCCGGCCGGCCGGCCGATGTCGTGGAGCAGATCTCCGAGATCGCGGCCTGCGGCATCAGCGCTATCGCGCTGTTCCCTACTCCGCTCCCGGGCCAGACAACCGAGTCCGTGTTGCGACAGTTCCTTGAGCGCGTCTTGCCGGAAACGTAGCGGCGGCATCGTCGACCATCCGCCGCGGCCGAGCTTTCCCGCCCTTTGCATTCGTCCGCTTTCGTAGGAGAATCACGAAGCCGAAGGAGCCCTTCCCCAGGGAGGGTCAACCATCATGCCCGTACGCCTGCGTCTCTCCGCGGCTCACCCACGATTCTCTCGGCGCGAATTCCTTAAGATCGCCGGCGCAGCCGGCGCCGGTGCCGCCCTGGCGGCCTGCGCCCCGGCCACCGCCGAGGGCCCTCACGCCTCGGGCCGCGTCCAACTCGTCTACCAGGACTGGCGCACCGACTGGTTCCCCGGCATGGCTCAGTCGATGCTCGAGAGCTTCCACGCCGCCCACCCCGAGATCCAGGTCTTCTTCACCATGGACCCGGAAGACCTGGCGGATGCGATGATCGCCGACTTCCAGGCCGGCACGGCCCCCGATGTGGTCGACGGCTGCTGCGACTTCTTCCCCGAATGGGCCCAGAAGGGTTTCCTGCTCGACCTGCGACCGTTCGTCGAGGCGGACCTGGAACGCGAGACGCTCGACGATTGGGATCCGGCTCAGTACCAGGCTCTCTTCACCTCCGACGGGCGACAGTTCGGCCTGCCGAAGTATCACGGCGCGCTGGCCCTGTTCTACAACAAGGACATCTTCGACGAGTTCCTGGTCGACTACCCGGACCGGTCGTGGACTCACGACGACTACCTCGAGGCGATGAGGCGGCTGACCCACGACCGCGACGGTGACGGGGTCACCGATCTGTGGGGCAGCATGGTCGACATCGCCTGGGAACGCATTCAGGTCCATGTCAACGGCTGGGGCGGTCATTTCGTCGACCCCGAGAACCCACGCCGCTCCTTCCTGGCCCGCCCCTCGGCCCTGGAAGCCATGGAATGGCTCCGGGCGCGCATGTGGGACAACCGCGTCATGGCGACCTCCCTGGACGTGAAGCAGATCGGGACGCGCCAGGCCTTCATCCAGGAGAAGCTGGCCATGGTCGAAGATGGGTCGTGGTCCCTCAAGGACATTCTCGAGGGGGCAAAGTTCCGCATCGGCGTGGCGCCGTTCCCGGCCGGCCCCGAGCGGCGGGTGACCCTGGCGACGACCGACGGCTTCGGTATCTATGCCGGCACGAAATACCCCGAAGCCGCCTGGGAACTTCTCAAGTTCCTGATCAGCAAGCAGTACGGACGCGCCATGGCTCAGACGCATCTGCTCCAGCCGGCACGCGAGTCGCTCGTCGGCGAGTGGGCCGGTGTTGTGCACCAGCAGTACCCACAGGCGACGCGTGATATGGACATCGAGGCCTTCGCCGAGGGACAGCGCCAGGGCTATTCGGTCACCGCCGAAATCTTCGCCAACATGGCCGACGCCCGGCGTCTGACCGAGGCCGCCTGGCAGCGCATCTTCACCCTCGGCCTGGACCCGGTCGATCAGATGGTGCGGGTGTCGGCGGCCATCGAGCTCTCCCAACCAACCGACTCGTAAGGTCCTGACGGCACCCATGTCGACCTCGTCGCTACGCACCTCTCTCAGCCGCAACGTCGCCCTGTGGGTCGTCGGGCTCGCCATCCTGGGCCTGGTCGGCGTCGTCGTCTACACCTATCTGGCCTATCGGCGCGCCGCCACCGATCTGGTTCTCGAGCGCGACGAGCAGCTGACGGTTGTCTCGGCCGCCCGCCTGCAAAGCGATCTGGCCGACTACGGCGATTTGCTCATCCTCCTGGCGCGCAAGGGAGAGATGTCAGGTGGCTTCGTGTCCAGCCAGAAGGTCGCCCTGGAGGAGGCCACTCCCCGCCTGGCCGTGTTCGACGGGGGCGTCGTCGTCCTCGACACGCACGGCCGCGTGCGCGCCACCCTTCCCGAGCAGCCTCGCCTCAACGGAGCCGACTGGTCCAACCGCGATTTCTTCCAGGACATCCTCGGCGGCTCCGAAATGGCCTTCTCCGACTCCCAGGTGCTCTACCCCAACGGGCCGCTGATCATCGCCGTGGCCGTCCCCATCCGCGACGAGGCCAACGCCTTCGTCGGCGTCATGGCGGGGCTCTTCCGCCTCGGCGAGCCGACGCTCAGCTCGTTCTACGCCAGCATTGTCCGGCTGCGCCTCGGACAGAGCGGCACGACCTACGTCGTCGACGGCATCGGGCGCGTCCTGTTCGACTCCGAATCCTCGCGTGTCGGTCGCTTCCTCAGCGCCGATCAGCTCTCTCTCGCCACCTCGGCCACCTCCGGCTCCGTGCTCACCGAGGACATTTCCGGGAACAACATCGTCGCCGCTCATGCGCCGGTGCCGGGCACCCGATGGACCCTCATCGCCGAGGACGACTGGTCCATCGTGACCACCACGACCGGCCGCTATCGCGACATCCTGCTGCTGTCCTTTGCCGCCGCCCTGCTCCTGCCGCCGCTCGGGCTGTCGCTGATCTCACGCCAACGCCGCTTCCGCTTCCTCGACATCCGCCGCCCGGAGCAGGACGAGAGTTGGGTCAAGACGGTGCGCGAGCGGTTGACCCCGGCCCAACTTCCGGTGCTCGCCGGATGGAACTTGCATGCCTACCAGTTGATGGGCACGAGGTCGGAGCATGAATTCTTCGACGCGTACCTGCGCCCCGATGGCCGCTTGATGCTTTCCCTCGGCCGGGTCTCCGCCACCGGCATCCAGGGCGCATTGGCGCTGGCGGCCGCCCGAACGACGTTGCGCAACTCCGGGCTGCAGCTGATGAGCCCCGTCGATACGCTGCGGCAGGTTAACCAGATGCTGTGCATGCAGCACGCCTCGTCGCTGGCCTTGCGAGGCCTGGTGCTTGTCGTCGATCCCGCCACGGGCTGGATGGAGTACGCCGCCGCCGGCGTCGTTCCGCCGCGATCGAGCGGACCCTATCTGCTGCAGGTGCCGTCCGCCGACGGCCAGCCGTTGGGCCTCAAGGCCGAGCTGCAGGCCGAGGCCGGTCGGATGCTCATCGAACCAGGCTGCGTGTGCGCCCTGTTGGGCCCGTCGATGCTCGAGGCCCGCAACCTCGAAGGCCAGCCGTTCGTCCCCGCCGTCCTGCAGCCGATCCTCGCCGAACACGTCGCCGGGCAACAGGAGCAGGCCGAGAAGATCGTCGACAGTTTCAAGGCCTTCAACGCGCGCAGCCCCTTCTTCCCGCCGGATTTGACCGTCCTCTTGCTGGAGCGCCTGGCGCCCGGGGCAACGAGCTGAGAGCCGTGCGACCCAGGCGCGACGTCTTCGAGCTCGTGAGCCGCGGCGTGACGCTGGCATCCTTCGCCGCCTGCGTGCTGGTCCTCTTCACCGCGCCCTTGATGGCCCTGACCTGGCGCCTCTTGCCTTTCCCTGGGTTCCTGGTCGACTCGACGCTGACGGTCAATGCCCGCACCGGCGAGGGCTGGAGCGGACGCGCCGCCGGGCTCGACGCGCCGCAAGAGGTCACTCGGCTCGGAGGAGAGCCGGTCGCCAACGTCCGCGATTTCAGCCGGGCCTTGCAGGGCCACACCGCCGGCGATACGGTGTCCGTCTTCACACGGCACCCCGACGGCCGGGTTCACCTCTACCCGACCGTCCGCCTCGGCACCTTCTCGCTGCGCGACCTGTTGGCTCTGTTCTGGCTGCCCTACGGCATTGGGCTGGCGTATTTCATCATTGGAGTCTGGGTCTACCTGGCGCGCGGCCGCGATCGGCCGGGCCGCGCCCTGGCGGCCTTCTGCATCAGCGTCTCGGTGGTCGCGGCGCTCTTGTTCGATGTTCTGACGACCCACTTCGGCACGGCCATCTGGCTCGTGGCCCTGGCGATGTTGGGCGGCACGCTGGTCACCCTGACCATGCGCTTCCCCATCGAGTGGGGCCCCGTTCACCGCCGCCCGTGGCTGTTGGGCATGCCGTATCTGATCTCACTCGCCCTGGCGGCCTGGGGCATCGTCTCGCTGTCGAGGCCCGACGACCCGTGGATGTATCTGGCGGCGCGCTCGGCCTCCTATCGCTACGCGGCCCTGGCGTGCTTGATGTTCTTCGCCGTCATGATCTACCGCGCCCCGCGCAGCCGCGACGCGGCCGTCCGGCGCCAGGCCCGCCTCGTGCTGGTGGGCAGCGTGATCGCGTTCACCCCGGCGGTCGTATGGTTCCTGGCGCCGGTGTTCGGCGTGCCTCTCCAGTTCAATACGGTCGCCATCTTGCCGGCCCTGCTGCTCTTCCCGATCACCGTCGCCGTGGCCATCACGCGTTACCGCCTGATCGAACTCGACGCGTTGGTCAACCGGGCGATCGTCTACGGCACCCTGACGGCCATCCTGGCCGGCCTCTACACCGCCGCCATCGGGCTTTCGCAACGCGTGTTCGTCGACCTGACGGGTGAAGAGAGCGACGCCGCCGTCGTGGTCACCACGTTGATCGTCGTCTCGGCCATCACACCGCTGCGCAACCTCCTGCAGACCTGGGTGGACCGCCAGTTCCTCGAGGTGCCGGCCGGCGCGCTGCGTTCCTTCGGGTCGGAGGTCCAGGAGTTTCTGGAATTCAACGATCCCGACCTGCTCTCCCGCCGGCTCCTGGGCGAGGCCGTGACGTCTCTCGGCGCCGAGTCGGGCGCGGTGATCCGCGTCCAGAACGGCCGGGCGACGACGGTCCACACTCAAGGCCCGTGGAGCGGAACGGCGCTGATGAGCGTCCCGCTGGAGAATGACGGAGAGTCGTTCGGGGTGCTGATGATCGGGCCGCGGCGCAACGGCCGGCGCTACCGCCGCACCGAAGCCGAGGCCCTGACCCCGGTGGCACGGGCCGTGGCGCGAGCGATGCGCCTGTCCAACGTCAACCAGATCCCCCCCGAGAGCTGAGCCTCGCGCCCTGCTGGACCTCGAAGGGACCTTCTCCGGTCGGCGGTAGTCTTCCCGGCGCGGGCTACGTCGCCTCGGGCCAGTCCTCCGGGAGCCCGCAGTCCGACGCGGAGCGGGGGTAAGAGACTGCAGGTTGGATGACTCGCCCGCGACTTGCGCCGTCGACAAGCGGTACTAGAGTGCGGAGCGACTCGACCCTATGACATCGAACCCTTCCACCAGGCTTGCTGTTGCGGTCGCCGCCTTCCTCCTGGCAGGCCTTGCTTGCGACGCCGGAGCTCCAGCCCCTACCATCCGGCCGCGGACGCGGACCGACTCCATCCCCCCGGCGGCCGTCAAGATGAGCCCGCAAACCGATCCACAACCGCCGCAGTTGAGGGTCGAAGGCTGGGCGGCGCCCATGCCGCTGCCCGCTCCCGTCAACACCGCCGGCGCCGAAGACGGGCCGTTCATTACCTCGGATGGGCAGAGGCTCTTCTTCACCTTCACCCCCGACCCGGGCGTTCCACCGGAACGGCAGCTTCTCGATGGCGTGACCGGGACCTACGTCTCATCCCGTCAGGGCGATGGATGGGGCGAGGCGGAGCGAGTCGTCCTCGAAGATGCGGGCGAACCGGCGCTCGATGGTTGTCCGTTCCTGCTGGGAAATGCATTGTGGTTCTGCTCGGCGCGCAAAGGGAATCTTCGCGGTGTCGATCTATGGACGGCGCAGTTCCGCAACGGCCTCTGGACGGATTGGAGCAGCGCCGGGGCAAGGCTGAATGGAGAACTACAGGCCGGCGAGATGCACCTCTCCGCCGATGGAGCGACGCTCTACTTTCACGCCGACCTTCCCGGCGGCGCTGGTGGTCTCGATCTCTGGATGACGCACCGAATCGAGGGTGGCTGGTCCGAGCCGGAGAACCTGGCGGCCGTCAACTCCCCCGCCGATGACACCCGTCCGGCCCTTTCGCCGGATGAGGCGCAGCTATGGTTCACCCGAACGGTGGACGCTGCCCCGGGTGTGTTCCGATCCGTGTGGAGCGATGCGGGCTGGGGCGTCCCGGAACTCGTCCTGTGGCCCTTTGCCGGCGAACCTTCCCTCGACTCGGCCGGCAATCTCTACTTCGCTCACCACTTCGTCATCGACGGACGCATCGTCGACGCGGACATCTACGTCGCCTTGAAGAACTGAACCATCACGATTCTGGTTCGCAACCACCCTAAGGCCTCCAGCCGCAAGATCGGGAACACCACGCGGGCGGCTGGTGGCTTGGCTCTACTCGTATACCTTGTCGTCCAGCCAATCCGCCGCAGTCGCATCGGCCTCGACATCCCGGCCGATGGGGGCGGTGCCCAGCTCGCGGTAGACCTCGTGCTGGATGATCAGATCCATGATCTCGCTCGTCCCGGTCCAGATCAGCCCCAGGCGCGCATCCCGCAGCAGGCGTTCCACCGGGTAGACGTCGGTGTAGCCGATGCCGCCCAGGATCTGCATGGCGTGGTTGACGATCGTCCAGGAGGCCTCGGTGGCGAACTTCTTGGACTCGGAGACCAGCCGGCGCAGCCGGTCGGGGGACTCGCCGGCGTCGATCGCCCGGGCCGTCGTCCACACCAGCGAACGGGCGGCATCGAGGGTGGTGACGGCGTCGGCAACACGGAAGCTGACGGCCTCAAAGGCACGGATCTTCTGGCCAAAAGCCTTCCGTCGGTCGCTGTAGCGCGCCGCCACATCCAGCGCGGCCCGCGCCAGCCCGAGCGCTCCGGCGGCACTGGTCATCCTCTCGGGGATCATCATCCGATAGAAGATCTCGGCGCCCTGGTTCTCCGAGCCGATGCGGTTCGCCTCCGGCACGGGCACATCCCGGAAGTAGACACGGCCGGTTCCACCGCCGCGCGTCCCCATCAGGCCGTAGACATGCTCGACCT
>DATIFK010000078.1:0-35164 GCA_035455265.1 Anaerolineales bacterium | reverse complement strand
CGGCTTCGCCGCCCCCTCTCCTCGTACCTCTCTCCCATGGAGAGGCTCGCCATGACGCGGTGGTGGAAGAATCTGAAAGCGGAAAGCGGAGACCAGAAAGCGGAGAGCGGAGAGCGGACAGCCGAACGCTACCCGGGTGTGAGCGTGTCCGTCGGAGTCTCGGTAGGGACGTCGGTGGGGCTCGGCGTCGCAGATGGTGGCGTCGTGGGCGAGGGCGTTGGAGTAGGGGTGTTGGTCGGGAACGGAGTGAAGCTCGAGGTGGGCGACGGCGGGATGAAGCCTGTAGGCGTTCGTGTCGGCGTCAGGGTGACGGTGGGCTCGACCGACGGCGGAAGCGTTGGCGTAGCGAAGGTCGGGCTGGCGGTGGGAGAAGCCGTTGGCGTCAGCGTGGCGCCGCTCGGTGCCCGACGGATGACGATCAGGCCGAGGCAGTAGCACGGGATCGTCGCCAGGATGAGGCTCGCCAGAAACACGTAGAGTGTCCGGTTGGAGCGCGGTGTTCGCATAGCGGGTTCCGGCATCATACTCCGCCGTCGCACGCGGGACAAGCCGATGGTTGCAGTACACTTGGCGTGGACCTGTGACGTGATGAGCGCGGACGTTTCTCCCTCCCGGTCGCACGTCGAAACGGCGCGGCCAGCGGCTCCCGACACCCTCTCCCGCATGCTGTGGCTGGTGGCCTTGTGGTTGGCGGCCGTCTCCTTCCCCGCCGCGGACTGGGCCGATCACCTGGGGCTGGTCCCATTGGCCGCGTTCCTGGCAGGCGTCGTAGGCCTGTTGCTGGCCTCCTCCCGCTTCAGAGGACGCACGGCCCTCCTTCTGGCGGCCGCCTACGGGACGTTCTTGATCGGCTGGTACCTGGGCCGAACCCTCGACCCCAACCTGTCGTGGCTCGAACGCGTGGCCGACCTGCTCGGCCGCATCCTGGCCCTCTTGGTGACGATCGCCCGTGGCGAGCCCAGCCGCGATCCGTTGATGTTCGTCCTGCTGATGTCGGCGCTGTTCTGGTCCGTGGGCGCGTATGGCTCGTGGGTTCTCTTCCGCCGCAACGGTTTCTGGGGCGCCGTCCTGATCCCCGGCATCGCGCTGGTGCTCAATACGCACTACTACCGGGCCGGTACGGAGATCGAGCTCTACCTTCCGGCGTTTCTCCTGCTGACCCTGACGTTGGCTCTGCGAACGGAGCTTTCGCATCGCCGCGCGACGTGGTCGCAGTACCACGCCTCCGTCCCGACGGACGCCTCCTTCCAGATCGCCCGCGCCGGGCTGCTGACAGGTGCCATCCTGATCAGCGTGGCGTGGTTGCTGCCCGGGTTCGAGGCCTACGAGAAGGTCTCCGAGGCCTGGTCGGAGCCGACCGGCCCGATGTCCGGCGTGCGTGAGTTCCTTTCGGATCTCACCGGCGGGCTGCGCTACCCGGTCACTGTCGTCAGCGAGACTTTCGGCGACAGCCTGGACCTGGGCGCAGGCGTCCAGCCGCCGGAGAAGGCCATCTTCCTGGCACGGCCGGATTCGCCGGTGCCCGAAACCGTCCGGCTCTACTGGAGAGCGCGCGTCCTCGACAGGTATCAGGACGGCCGCTGGGAGACGACCGCCGGCGACCCGGAGGCATTCGATCCGCGCCGGGGCGCCCTCAGCCTGCCGCAGTATGCCGGCCGCATCGAGAAGGAGTTTGCCATCACGGTGCGCGTCCCGGCGTTCCATTTGTTATACGTCCCGGCCCAGCCGTCGTGGGTGAACCGTGAGGCCGAGGTGCGCCTTCTTGCGGCCGGGAACGAGGGCCTGGACGTCATGGACGTGACCGCACGCGAGTTCGTCCTCGAAGGCGAGACGTACCGCGCCGTGGCCAGCCTGTCGGCACCGCGCGCCGGCGCGCTTCGCGTGTCCGGCACGAACTACCCGGCCTGGGTGCGCGAGCGATATCTGCAGCTGCCCTCGTCACTCCCCACCTCGATCCGAGAGCTGGCCGGCACGATCACCGCCAAGGCGATCTCGCCCTACGACAAGGCCGTCGCCGTGACGGCCTGGCTGCGGGCGAACATCGCCTACCGACGCGTCACACCGGCACCGCCCTCGGATGTCGATCCGGTCGAATGGTTTCTGTTCAACTCGCGCATCGGGTTCTGCGATTACTATGCCAGCGCCGAAGTGTTGATGCTTCGCGCCGTGGGCGTGCCTGCTCGTCTGGCGGTCGGCTATGCCCAGGGCGAATTCGACGCCGACAAGAACGCCTACTACGTGGCGGCGATCGACAGCCACGCCTGGCCGGAGGTCTTCTTCCCGTCCTACGGCTGGGTCGAGTTCGAGCCGACCCGCTCGCAGCCTGAGCTGATCCGCCCGGAAGACGAATCCGACACGCTGGCGGGCGGCGACCGACCCGCCCCCGGAGAAGACGAGACCAACGGCGGGGCCGCCGGCCTGGACGCCGGCGGGGTTGCACCGCCGGGGATCGGCAACGACATCGAGGACATCACCCTCGGGCCGGATGGGAGCCGCCCGGGCCGCAGCGGCTGGTGGTGGGTGCTCGGGGTGCTCTTGGCGGTAGGCGCAGCAGTGGTCGTGTTCCGCTCTCGGTCCCTCAGCTCGCCGGAGGACGAAGGCGAGGTCGTCATCCGTGGAACCATCCGCCGCATGCGATGGTGGATGGCCACGCCGGCTCGTCGAACGTACCGGTCGATGGTCCGCTGGGGTCATGCCGTTGGCGCATCGCCCGGGCGGAGCGCCACACCCTACGAACAGGCGGAGGCGATCGGCTCGCGCCTGCCCGAAGTCAAGGCTGAGGCGCGCCTCGTGGCCGAGGCCTACGCCGGCGAGCGCTATGGAGATCACCCCGCCGACGGACGCTCGGTCGGCGAGGCGTGGGCTCGCTTGCGCTGGCCCCTCGCCCGGGCGTGGGTCGCGCATCGGCTGGCCCGGGCTGTCCCCCGCCGTTTCTCGCCTTCGGTCGGCGCGCCCAGCGTTGACGCCCGCGGCCAAACCTGACAAAGACATCCGCAACCTCCCGGAGCGCCATGGACATCCAAGTCGTCGACACCCGCCGCGCTCGAGACGTCCGATCCTTCCTCGATCTTCCTTTCCACATCTATCGAGACACACCCATGTGGGTCCCCCCGCTGGCCATGGAAGCACGGCGTGCCCTCGACCGCCGGCGATACCCGTACTACCGCCATTCCGACGCCGTCTTCCTGTTGGCGAGGAAGGATGGGCAGCCCGTCGGCCGTCTGGCCGTGCTGGACAACCGCAATTACAACGAGTTCAACAAGGAACGCACGGCCTTCTTCTGGCTGTTCGAATGCATCCAGGACGAAGGGACCGCGCGCGGGCTTTTCTCGGCCGGGTTTGACTGGGCCCGCGGCCGGGGCCTCGACCGCGTCACCGGGCCGAAGGGGTTCACGGCGCTGGACGGCCTGGGGCTGCTGGTCCGAGGTTTCGAGCATCGACCTGCCTTCGGAATCCCCTACAACCTGCCGTACTATGAGGAACTCCTGCTGAAGAACGGATTCCGAGGAACGAACGACATCGTCTCGGGATATCTGGCGGCCGACACGGAGTTTCCCGAACGAATCCACAAACTGGCGGCGCGCGTCCTGCAGCGACGTGGATTGCGCATCGCCCAGTATCGCCGGCGCAAGGACTTGCGGACTCTCGCACCTCGTCTCGGCCAGCTCTACAACGACACGTTGGGCGGTACGGCCGGGAACGTCCCACTGACGGCCGATGAGATCGAGGCCATGGCCGATCAATTGGTGCGTTACGCCGATCCACGGCTGGTCAAGGTTGTGCTGCGCGGCGATGACCCCGTGGGATTTCTGTTCGCCTACCCGGATGTCTCGGCCGCCGTTCAACGTTGTCGGGGCCGGCTCTTCCCCTGGGGCTGGGCGGCCCTGTTGTTGGAGATGCGCCGCACTCCGTGGGTCAACGTCAACGGGGCCGGGATCATCGAATCCGAGCGCGGCCTGGGCGGGACGGCGATCCTCTTTAGCGAGCTGCACAAGAGCGTTCGAGAGGGCGGCTTCCGCCATGCCGACCTGGTGCAGGTCGGCGCGGAGAACATGCCGATGCAGCGTGAGCTGCGCAACTTCGGCGTGGATTTCTACAAGCTGCACCGGATGTACGCGAGGGAGCTGTGAGCTGCCAGCCACTGACCTCCCGGTTCCCAGTTCCCAGTCTCCAGTTTCCAGTCCCGTAGGGACGTGGAAGACAGGCTACTGGGAACTGGAAACTGGGAACCGGGAACTATAATCGTCCCGCGGTGAGTCGCACGTGGTAGAACCCACACTTCGCTTGGGACCCGACGAGCAGCTGGGCCGGTTGAGCCGGATGGCGGAAGACATCCGCGCCCAACTGGCGGCATTCCGCACCTCGATGGGCAAGGGGGCCACGGTCTTCCCCAGCGGCCTGGTCGAAGGGCTGCGCCAACTCAGCGGCACTCTCTTGGCCCTGCGGTCCACGGTGGAGGACATCGACCAGGAGCGCCGCAACCTGCTGGCGCTGGCGGAGATCGGTCAGGTCGTCAACTCGTCGCTCGATCTGCCGGTCGTCCTCAACGAAGTCATCGACACCATCATCCGCATTACCGGCGCGGAGCGCGCCTTCCTCATGCTTCGCAACGAGGCCGGCACGCTCGACATCGTCGTGGCCCGCAATTGGGAGCGCGCCACCCTGAGCGCCGGCGAGCAGGAGATCAGCCGCACCCTGGTCGAACGCGTCGCTCGCAGCGGCGAGTCGGTCCTGACAACCAACGCCCAGGCCGACCCGCGCTTCGACGGCCAGGCGAGTATCGTCGCCTACAACCTGCGCTCGATCCTGGCCGTGCCGCTCAAGGTCAAAGGCGAGCTGACGGGCCTGCTTTACGCCGAGAACCGCGCCCGCGAAGGTTTGTTTTCCGAACGCGAGCGGAACCTGCTCCTGGCGTTCGCCAATCAGGCGGCGGTGGCGATCGAGAACGCACGCCTCTTCGCTTCCGTACGGCGCACCCTCGACGAAGTGACCGAACTCAAAACCCTCATGGAAGACGTCCTCAAGTCGATCGACAGCGGCGTGCTGACCGCTGACGTCCATGATCAGGTGACGTTGGCCAACCGCGCGGCCGAGGACATCCTCGGCTGGCCTCAGAGCCGTCTGCTGGGCGCGTCGCTTCAAGACCTGCTGCCGGCCCTATCGCCCGACCTCCCGGGACTGGTCACCGAGGTCAAGCTGGACGAGCGTCGCGTCAGCGGGCTGGAGATTCACTCGGATTTGGACGGCCGCGGCCCGGTGGACCTGAGCGTCAACCTCACGCCGCTCAAGACGGCCGACCAGACCACGCGTGGCGTGACCATCGTCCTCGACGACCTCACCGAGAAGCGGCGCCTCGAGGGCCAACGGCGGCTGTTCGAACGCATGGTCAGCCCTGCCGTGATCGATCAGCTCGATCCCGACCGGCTGCGGCTGGGCGGATCGGTGTCGGAAATCACCACCCTGTTCGCCGACATCCGCGGATTCACCGCCGTCAGCGAAACCACCGACCCCGAAACGCTGGTGGGGATTCTCAACCGCTACCTGGCGGCGGCGGCCGACGCCGTGTTGGACGAAGTGGGAACGATCGACAAGTTCCTGGGGGACGCGATCATGGCCTGGTTCAACGCGCCGATACCCCAGCCGGACCACCGGCTGCGGGCTGCACGCGCGGCGCTGGCGATTCGCGCCGCCGTCCGATCCTTGCACGCCGACTTGCCGGACCCCTTCCACCTGGGGTTCGGGATCGGCGTTCACGCCGGACCGGCGCTGCTCGGCCTGGTGGGAACGGAGCAGCGGCTCGAGTACACCGCCATCGGCGATGCGGTCAACATCGCGCGGCGGTTGCAGGAGCACGCAGCCGAGGGTCAGATCCTGATCAGCCGCGGGACGGCCGAACCGATGCGGGACCAGTTGATCCTGCGCGAGGTCCCCGCCGTGCACGCGGAGGGCAAACAGGCGCCGATCGAAGTCTACGAGCTGGTGGGGATGAGGACCGGGTAGGGACTCCCGCTCGTTCCGAGTTACCAGTTACCAGTTGCCAGTCACCAGTCTCCAGTCTCGGTATGACCACTGGTGACTGGAGACTGAAAAACCTCCTTTGCAGAGAACGGATCCCCCACGGCTCACCGCCCCGGTGCATCCCGTCCGGGCGCATACCCGCGTCCCTTCTGGATGCTTCGCGAGGGCGAAGGGCGCGCCATGACGCTCAACAATCGGTTGGCATCCCCAGCCCCAGTCGCGAGGCATCCGGCCCCGCCTGTGGGCGCTAGAGACTAGCCCTCCGACAGCGCCGCGGCGTAGGCGAACAGTGCCGGTGAGCCGCCGGTGTGCCAAAAGACAACCTTCTCGGTTCGGGGGATCACTCCACGTCGAATCAAGTCCATCATGGCTCCTGCGGCGCGGCCGGTGTACACCGGGTCGAGCAGGATCCCCTCGGCACGAGCGAACGTCCGAATCGCCTCGCGCTCCAAATCGCTGAGGACGCCGTAGCCGCCCCCGACGTAGGCGTCCGTGACTTCGACGTCCTCCGGCGTGACGGCGATCGGCTTTCCCCAGACCGAGGCGGCCTCGGAAGCCAGGGCGGCGACGCGAGTGCGTAGCTCTTGGGCGGGGACGTCAACGCTGACGCCCAGGATACGTCCCTTGTAGCCCGACAACCGCGCGCCGGCCACCATGCCGGCCTGCGTGCCGCCGGACGACGACGCCATGACGATCAGGTCGATGTCATCCGCCTGCTCGTGAAGCTCCAGCATGGCGGCCAGATACCCGGCCGCGCCGAGCGGGCTCGACGCGCCGTAGGGGATCAGGTAGGGACGCTGTCCGCCGGCCCAGGCCTCGTCAAACGCCCGCTTCAGAACCTCGGCCGGTTTCTCTTCGCCGGACCAAACGATGTCGGCGCCAAGGAGTCCATCGAGGAGAAGGTTGCCCGTGGTTTCGGATGGAGGATGGCCAGCCAGGACCAGCGTGCATTCGAAGCCGAAGCGCGCCGCGGCCGCCGCGGTCTGGCGGCACTGGTTCGATTGCACGGCCCCGGTGGTGAGGAGACGCCGCGCGCCGTGTGCCTGGGCTTCGGCCAGGATGTACTCCAGCTTGCGAGCCTTGTTGCCGCCCAAGGCCAGCCCGGTCTGGTCGTCGCGTTTGATCCACAACGAGGGTCCGCCCAGGGCCGCTGAGAGGCGCGGCATCGGCTCGAGGGGAGTCGGAAGGTGGGCAAAGCGCAGCCGTGGCAGGCGGGACTCGAACACGGGACTCTCTGCTTCCCTCAACCGGCCCGCACCGGCTGTCGCAGCACGGTCCGAAGCTTCTCGGGAGCCGAGCGGCGTGGGTCTCCCAGGTAGATTTCGTGGTGGTGCCCGTTGGGGACCCAGCCCTTCTGCCGCATGGCGTCGTGAAGTCGGGCGATCGTCGGGCCCTCGGTCGCATACGGCCCGAGGTGCATGATCTGCACACACCGGCCCTCGCGGAAGGGCTCGAGGCGAGCGTGCACCGCCGCCGGCGCTTTGCCTTTTTCGAGGGTTTCGGCGCGGAGGCGTTGGCACCAGGTCTTCGTCACGACGTCGGGCTGAAGGATCATCAGCGTCCAGCGCCAATCCTGGCGCCTGGTCATGTCGAACCATTCTACGCCTTCCGTCCACCACAACCCTTCCATCGGCATGACGGGATAGTCGATCGCCTTCTCCTTCTTCAACGTGAACTTCAAGCCGAAGGAGAGCGCGTAGAGCGCCTGCATCGCCTCATGGAAGGCCGCCGCGTTTGGATCCCCCTGGCCGTCGATCATCAGGAACTGGGCCCGGGGAACCTGCACGACGACGACCTCTTTCGATGGCGGGCTGAGCAGCGGCTTGAACTGGCGGCGCAGGTCGAGTTTCTTCATGGGGAGCCTCCTCAAGAGGAGTCATCAGTCGTCAGTTATCAGTCGTCAGTCGACCGTAGAAGGTCCCACGAATGCGTCCCATCGACCACATACCAATCACCAATCACCAATCACCAATCACCAAAACCCATCACGATCACCGGCTTGCTGCTTCCTCCACGTCGTTTCTCGTTCGCCGCCGCTGGCCGATCCGAAGAATACCGAGCACGCGCGGAAGCACAAAGGCGTACAGACGGTGCGCGGCGGGGCGCACGGGCAAGTCCCACGCGCCCAGCGTCCGGACGAAGGAGGCGCCGAAGCCGGCCTTGAAGCGGAAGACACCGAACATCGGGTCCTGAGGGTCCGGTCGGTCGGGTGCGCCCCAGAAGTCGTAGGTGGTGAAGCCGCGGCCCTTGGCCCAGCGAACGGCCTCCCATTGGAGAAGATGCGTCGGCATGCGGTCGCGGTGAGCGCTGCGCGACATGCCGTAGAAGTACCAGGCCGTCGAACCGAAGTGGAAGAGGATCAAACCGGCCACCGGTTGTCCCGCCACCTCGGCCAGGAACGCCTGCGCGCGCCCGGCGCTCAACGGCAACCCCCATGCATCCAGGTAGTAGTCCTTTGGGCGGATGACGAATCGATCGCGCACCGACGTCTCGGCATACATGGCGTACAGCACGTCGAGGTCGGCCGAGCCCGCCGGGCGCACCGTGACGTCGCGCCGCTCGGCCAGACGGACGTTGTAGCGCGTCTTCGGCTTCATGCGCTCAAGCAGGCGCTGCTCGTCTTGCCGCAGATCGAGGCGAAGCGTGCTGCGGAACTGAACTTGCTCGGGCGAAGGGATCCAGCCGAGGGCGAGCATCTGGGCGCGCAGGCGGGAGCCGTCGGCAGCGGGGGCGGGCTCGGCCTCTGCCGGGTCGGCGACAGCTTCCGCGATCTCGGGGTCGATCTTGAGAAAGACCGCCTGATGCTCGCGGGCGATGTCGGCTAGCTCGGCGAGAACGGCCTTCGTCAAGGAAGGTTCGGACGGATCGACGATCGGACCGCGGGGAATGTACAACAGGCGCCACGCCCGGCGCCCAAACGAGGTCGGCCAGCTGCGCTCAAGGACCTGCGCTGCCGCCCGCGGCTGGCCGTCGGTTTCCCAAAGCCACCGCTCGGCGCGCCATCCGTATCTCGATTTGAGCTCTCCCCAGACCCAGGATTGAAGGATGTGCGGCTCGGGCAGCGAGAGAAGGGCTTTATCCCAGGCGTAAGCGTCCGTGACCAGGCGGCGTTGCAGCGCCATGGCTCAGCCCCTCAGACTCCGGGCGGCGAACCCGTATAGTCGATAGAGACCTGGTCTCAGGACAAGGTCCCAGGCGCCGGCCGTCCGCGCCAGTTGCCCACCGAAGCCGCGCTTGAATCGATACACGCCCCACAGGCCGTCTTGCCGCCGCGTGAATTCCGACTCGAGGACCGACTCAGGCTCGTCCGGCACACCCCACAGGTCGTAGCGGGAGCAGCCGCGGCCGCGCGCCCAACGCATCGCCTCCCACTGCAGCGCGTAGGTCGGCATGAGGTTCCGACCCTCAGAGGACGATGCGCCATAGAAGTACCAGGCTGTCGATCCTCGCGCGAACACCATCAGCGCCGCCAGGGGGCGACCGTCGTGCTCGGCCACCAGGAGCTCGCACTCCCCGCGAGCATGGAACAGCTCGTAGGCGCGTCGATAGTAGGCCTCGGAATGAACGCCGAACGCGTCACGCTCCCCTGTGGATTGCAGCAGGTGATGGAAGGTGCGCAAGTCGTCCCACGGCCGGACTTGCACGCCTTTGCGTTCCGACAGGCGGATGTTGTAGCGCGTCTTGGGGTGCATCCGATCCAACAGCTCGTCCTCGGAGCCCGCCAGGTCGACCATGATGGTCCGGCGCGGTTGGATGGCGTGCTTCGCCCGGAGGAACCCGTGAGCGGGGAGGGAGGTCTCGAGGGGATCGCCTTCCGGCGCCTCGGGCTCCACTTTGAGGGCGAAGGCGCCGCGGGCGCGGCACTCGGCGACCAGATCGGGGAGCAGTGCGCTCAGCCAGGGGCCGACGGGACCGCGCGGGACGTAGGCGAGGGTCAGGCCTGGAGCCAGGCGGCGGAGCAGCAGTTGGGCGCCGGCATTGCTCGAAGCGAGGCGGACGGGCTCCCAGCCGAAGTGGGCCTTGAGTTCGCCCCAGGCGGCTGATTGCAGCAGGTGGGCGTCGGGATGGCGGGCGAGGAATGCCTCCCACGCGTCGGGCGAGAGGCGGGGGGTCACGGCGGGAATATCCCTGCGCCTCCTTTGGAGCAGGAAGGTAGGCAAAGGGATTATCCCTGCGCCTCCTCCAGGCATCGAGGTAGGCGCTGGGATTATCCCAGCGCCTCCTCCACACATCAAGGTGGGCGCTGGGATTATACATGGCCCGTATTCGTCTCTGTGGTAGAATGCACGACCCGTGGCCGGTTTGGAGTAGGGGTGCCGCGGCGATCCTGTGCGGGCCCCACTGCTTGGGGTGCCCCACGCCCTGACGGACAACTTGAGGTGAGTGCATGCTCGACCAGTGGCTGTTCCTGGCCCTGTTGCTCCCGCTTGGCTTCATCTTGCCGGCCGTCCCGATCGGATTGAGCCGGCTGATCGGTCCCCGCAAACCCAACCCCATCAAAGACTCCGCCTACGAGTGCGGTGTCGAGACCGTTGGCGACACGTGGGTGCAGTTCAAAGTCCAGTACTACATCTTCGCGTTGGTGTTCGTGGTGTTCGATGTCGAGGCGGTGTTCCTGTTCCCCTGGGCGGCGGCCTACAATCAACTCCAGTTGTACATGGTGCTGGAGGGGGTGTTGTTCATCCTGATCCTGGCGGCGGGTCTTGTCTACGCCTGGCGCAAGGGAAACCTCGAGTGGGTTTGAGGAACATCCAGGATCTTTCGATGGCTGATGCGACCGAAGGGACATCAGCCATCTCCTTGTAAGCTCGCGGGAGTCGCGCCATGCAGGATCCGTTTGGTTGGTTGGGGGCGCAGCTATTCGGCCTGTTGACTCGCCTGGGTCTCCCGGAGGGATTCGCCCGGCCATTGCAGTCGTTCCTGGCCGCCGGCGCGTTGGCGACAGCCGTCCTGGTGCTGACGTTCCTGCTGATCTGGGCGGAACGCAAGCTGCTGGCGCGGCTGCAGGATCGCCTGGGCCCCAACCGGGTCGGCCCCTACGGGCTGTTCCAGACCGTCGCCGACGCCATCAAGCTGGTCCTGAAGGAAGTCATCGTCCCGAGCGGCGCCGACAAGGTCGTCTACTACCTCGCTCCGCCGCTGGCCGTCATGTCGGTCGTCGGCCTGTGGGGGGTCGTCCCGCTGGCTCCCAACCTGATCGGCGCGGACATCAACGTCGGTGTCATCTACCTGGTTTCGATCGGGGCCATCGGCACGCTGGCGGTGATGATCGCCGGCTGGTCGTCCAACAACAAGTACGCGCTGCTGGGGTCCTTCCGTACGGTGGCGATGCTCATCTCGTACGAAGTCCCGATGGTCATCGCCCTGCTGGTACCGACAATGCTGGCCGGGTCGATGGGGACAGTCCAAATCGTCGAGCAACAGCGCGGCATGTGGTTCGTGGTTCTGGCCCCCATCGCCGCCATGCTGTTCTTCATCAGCTCCATGGCCGAAGCGGGCAAGGCGCCGTTCGATCTGTTGGAGGCCGAGTCGGAGATCGTGGCCGGCTACAACATCGAGTATTCCTCGATGGCCTTCGGCATGTTCTTCGTCGGCGAGTTCCTACACGGTTTCACCATCGCCGCGCTGACGGTGACCCTCTTCCTGGGCGGTTGGCTCGGGCCGGGGGTGGATCAGTTCCCGCTGCTCGGCCTGGTCTACTTTGGCCTCAAGACGAGCCTGGTGTACTTTGGCGTGGTGTGGATTCGCGGCACATTGCCCCGGTTACGCATCGATCAGGTCAACGCCTTCAACTGGAAGTTCCTGGTCCCCCTGGCACTGGCCGCGACCGCGATCACGGCCATCGCCGACAAGTTGGCGGCTACATCGGGGTGGAACCGCATCGCCACCCTGCTGGCGGCCAACCTGGGCCTGGCGCTGTTGACGATCGTGATCCTGCAAATCTATGCCCGTTCGCTGCGCCGGCGCGAGCAGGGGCGGCGGACCGCAGCCGCCCAGCCGGCCCGCAGCTAGGAGTCGGACCCAGCCGCGATGACACCGCTCCAGTTGATCTTCCTCGTTATCGCCCTGGCGACGATCACTTCGGCCGTCATGGTGGTCTCCAGCCCGAAGCTCGTGCACGCCGCATTGTGGTTGATCGTCACGCTGGCGTGCGTGGCGGCGCTGTTCGTCGTGCTGGAGGCCGGATTCCTGGCGATGGTCCAAGTGGCGGTGTACATCGGCGCCATCGCCATCCTGATCATCTTCGCCGCGATGCTGACGCGTCGGGTGATGGCCGATACGGGCGGCTCGGCCAATCGCAGCTGGTGGGCGGCGGTCTTCGCCTCGGTGCTCCTGTTCGTTTCGCTGCTGGCTTTGATGAGCCAGGTCCCGACCTGGGCGACGGCCACCTCTGCGCCGCTGGCGCTCGGGGCGGAGCCCTTGCTGGAAGACCTGGGCCAATCCCTGGTGGACGTGAACCGCTACGTCATTCCCTTCGAGGTCGCCTCGGTGTTGCTGCTGGCGGCCCTGGTCGGCGCCATCGTCGTCGCCCGGCCGACGGCCAAGCGGTCGGCGGAGGCAGAGGAATGATCCCTGCGCCCACCGCCAGGCTCAGAAGGGAGGCGCAGGGATGATCCCCCTGTCCTGGTACCTCGGCCTCTCGGCGGCCGTCTTCTGTATCGGCCTGTATGGCGTCCTCGGCCGCCGCAACGCCGTCGCCATCCTGATGGGCATCGAACTGATGCTCAACGCCGTCAACATCAACCTGGTGGCTTTCTGGCGCTACATTTCGCCGGCCCTGGTCGCCGGCCAGGCCTTCGCCATCATCATCTTCGCCGTGGCGGCGTCGGAGGCGGCGGTCGGCCTGGCACTCATCATCTCCATCTACCGCAGTCGCTCGACGGTGGCGGCGGAAGACATCGATCTGATGAAGTGGTAGACGAGGCTGCATGCAACCCGAACTGCTGACCTGGCTCATCCCGCTTCCACCCCTCCTGGCCTTCGGGCTGATCGTGCTGTGGGCCTATCGCAGCAATCGCCTGAGCCACGGCCTGGCCGTAGGCGCCATGACCGTCTCATGGGCGATGGCCATGGCGGTCTTCGTCATCGCCCTCGGACGCCAGCACCTTGGCGAGACCCCGATCGCCTCGGCGATCGATTGGATCCCCACCGGCGCCACGGCGCTTCGCATCGGCGTTCTGATCGACCCGCTCTCGGCCGTCACGCTGTTCTTCGTCGCCTGGACCTGCCTGGCGATCTTCGTCTACAGCATCGGGTATCACAACTTCGGCAAGCCGCGCGACGACCACGACCGGCCGGGATTGCCGCCGCACGCCGGCGGCATCGAGCCGATGTACGCGCGCTTCTTCGCCTTCATCTCGCTCTTCGCCTTCGGCATGCTGACCCTGGTCGTCTCCGACAATCTGCTCCTGCTCTTCATCGGGTGGGAGATCATGGGCCTGTGCTCGTACCTGCTCATCGGCTTCTGGTACGGCAAGGAAGCCGCCAAGCAGGCGATGGTCAAGGCCTTCATGACGACGCGCGTCGGCGACGTGTTCATGCTGCTTGGCCTGGCTGCCCTGTATTCGGTCACGGGCACGCTCAACTACCGCGACATCCTCTACAACGAAGGCGTGTTGCATACGCTGGCCACGACCTCGAGCGGCATCTTGGGGTTGTCCTGGTCCGGGTTAATCGGGCTCCTGCTGTTCCTGGGAACGGTCGGCAAGTCGGCGCAGTTCCCACTGCACGTCTGGCTGCCGGACGCCATGGAAGGTCCGACGCCGGTCTCGGCCATGATCCACGCCGCCACGATGGTCTCGGCCGGCGTATACCTGGCGGTGCGCTTCTTCCCGCTCCTGACCGCCGGCTGGCACGAGGGCGAAGCGCTGACACTCCCGATGACGATCGTTGCCGCCGTCGGAGCCTTCACGGCGCTGTTCTCCGCCACCATCGCCGTCGCCCAGAACGACGTCAAGCGCGTCCTGGCCTACTCGACGATCTCGCAACTGGGCTACATGGTGGCGGCCGTCGGGATTGGAGCGTACGTGGCGGCGGCTTTCCATCTGATCACGCATGCTTTCTTCAAGGCCTTGTTGTTCCTCGGATCGGGCTCCGTCATCCACGGCATGGAGCACGGAGTCCACGCCACCCATGCCCACCTGGACGCGCAGGACATGCTCAACATGGGCGGCCTGCGCCGCCGCATGCCGTTGACCTTCGTGACGTTTCTCATTGGGGGCCTGGCCCTCTCGGGCTTCCCGCTCATCACCGCGGGATTCTGGTCGAAGGATGAGATCCTGGCCCACGCCTTCGGGACGGGACAGCTGATCGTCTTCGGCGTACTGGCCCTGGCGGCACTCCTGACGGCCTTCTATACCATGCGGCAGATCACGCTGACGTTCCTCGGCGCACCTCGAACGCCGGCAGCCAGCCAGGCGCACGAGTCGGTCACGACCATGACGGCGCCGCTGGTCGTGCTGGCGATCTTCGCCGTCGCCGCAGGCTGGATCGGCATCCCTGAGGACTTCCTCGGTCTGCATCTGCCCTTCGGCAATTGGTTCCACGCCTTCGTCGGAGGGACGCTGCTCGAGCATCCGCCGGCGCTTCCGTTCCAATGGTCTCCCTTGCTCACCTCGGTGGCGGTCGCCAGCCTGGGGCTGCTGGTCGGCTGGTGGGTCTACCGGCGCGTGCCCGCCGGCGGACCCGATCCGCTGGTTCGTGCCCTCGGCCCGATCCATACCCTGCTGCGGCGCAAGTACTACATCGACGAGCTGTACGATGTTGCCATCGTCCGGCCGGCCTACTGGCTGGCGGACCAGGTGAGCTACCGCTGGATCGATCGCGGTCTGATCGACGGGTTCCTGCACGCCGTCGCCCGCGTGGCCCTGCGCATCGGCTCCGGGTTGCGGCAGGGATTCGACTTGCCGATCGTCAATGGATTCGGTGATCTGGTGGGGAACTCGGTCAAGTTCGGCGGCCGGGCGCTGCGCTACGTGCAAACCGGGCGCATCCAGGGATACCTGGTCATCGGCCTGCTCTTCACCGGCCTGCTGCTCTCCTACTTCCTGTTGATCCGGCCCTGACGGATGGAATCGGACGCATGATCGACTTCCTCCAATCCCACATCCTGTCCATCATCCTGTTCACCCCGGTGGCGGGGGCTGTGATCGTTCTACTGATCCCCGCCGACCGCGTGCGTGCCATCCGCTGGGCCGCGTTCCTTGTCAGCCTGATCCCCCTGGCGTTCTCGATCTGGTTGTGGGCGGCCTACAACGCCGGCGGGCCCGGCTACCAGTTCGTCGAGAACGCCGTGTGGTACTCGGCCATTGGCTCGAGGTATCACCTGGGCGTCGACGGCATCTCGGTCGCCATGGTGCTGCTGACGACGCTCCTGGCGCCGCTGGCGCTGTTGATCTCGTGGTCGGTGAAGGAGAACGTACGCGCCTATATGGCGCTGTTCCTGCTGCTCGAGACGGGCATGCTTGGCGTGTTCCTGTCGCTGGACCTGCTGCTGTTCTTCGTCTTCTGGGAGATCGGCCTGGTGCCGATGTACTTCCTGATCAACCAGTGGGGCAGCGCCAACCGAACCTATGCCTCTTTCAAGTTCCTGATCTACACCATGGCGGGATCGCTCGGGCTCCTTCTGGCGATCCAGCTCATCGGCCTGGCCTCGGGGACGTTCGATCTGGTCGAGATCACGCAGCGCTGGACGAGCCTCAACCAACCGCTGACCGTCCTGGGCTTGCCGGTGCAGGTGCCGATCGGCACGGTGAAGACCGTCGCCTTCTGGGCGTTCGTACTGGCCTTCGCCATCAAGGTGCCGGTGTGGCCGTTCCATACCTGGCTGCCCGACGCGCACAGCGAGGCGCCGACGGCCGGGTCGATGATCCTGGCCGGTGTGTTGCTCAAACTCGGGGCCTACGGGTTCCTGCGACTGGTTCTGCCGCTCTATCCGGAACAGGCGCACGCCTACGCCTGGGTGCTGGGCCTGTTGGCGGTCCTGGCCATCGTGCTCGGCGCGTTCTCTTGCTGGGCGCAGGACGACTTCAAGAGGTTGGTGGCCTACTCGTCGGTGAACCACATGGGCTTCGTGGTTTTGGGCGTGGCCGCTGCGGCTCAGGCGCAGGGAACGGGCAACACGGCGGACGGTGTGCTGGCGGTAAATGGCGCCGTGCTACAGATGTTCAACCACGGCCTGTCGGCGGCAGGCATGTTCCTTCTGGTCGGTGTGATCTACGAACGAACGCATACCCGCGACCTGAAGGCCTACGGCGGCCTGTTCCCTCTGGCACCGGTCTACGGCGGGATTCTGCTCTTCACCGCCATGGCGTCTCTCGGCTTGCCGGGATTGAACGGTTTCATCTCGGAGTTCCTCGTCGTCCGGGGAGCCTGGCCGATCTTCACCCTCTACACGGCCCTGGGGATGATCGGCTTGCTGATCACTGGCGCCTACATCCTCAAGGGGCTGCGCATGGTGCTGCATGGCCCGATGAACGAGGCCTGGGCGGGGCATGACCTGGAGATCCGGGCGCGCGAGGTTGTCGCCATCGCGCCGTTGATGGTCCTGATGCTGAGCATCGGCGTCTGGCCAAGCTGGATTCTGAGTGTCATCAACGCAACGGTTGCGAGGCTCTTCGGATGATCGGGTCCGTCCTTCGGGTTCCCGGTCTCCAGTCACCAGTTTCCAGTTTGGGACTGGGAACTGGCGACTGGAAACTGGAAACCTTTGAGAGCTGACTGATGACCTTTCCCGTCCTTTCCATCATCGTCTTCACCCCCATCGTGGCTGGGATGATCCTGCTGGCGGTGCCGGGGCAGCGCAAGGATCTCGTGCGCTGGATTGCGCTGGCGGCCGCCGTTCTGGCGCTGAGCCTTTCGCTCTACGTCTATTTGACGTACGACCGTGCCCTCGCCGGATACCAGTTCGTCGAGACCTATCCGTGGATCCCCAGCCTCGGCATCTCGTATGCCGTGGGCGTCGACGGCATGAACGCGCCGCTCGTCCTGCTGACCGGCATCGTGATGTTCACCGGCGTCCTTATCTCGTGGGGCCTCGACGATCGGCCGCGCGAGTTCTTCGCCTTCTTGTTCATCCTGGCGACGGGCGTCTTCGGCGTCTTCGTCGGGATGGACCTGTTCCACCTGCTCTTCTTCTATGAGATCGCCGTCTTCCCGATGTTCCTGCTGATTGCCATTTGGGGCTGGCAGGTCACCCGGGAATACGCCGCGATGAAGCTGACCCTGTACCTGTTCATCGGGTCGGTGGTCGCCCTGGTCGGGATCCTGGCGATGTACTATGCCTCGGGGCTGCACACCTTCAGCATGACGGCCCTGGAGCAGGCCAACTTCAGCGTCGGCTTCCAGAAGACGTGGTTCCCGCCGGTGTTCTTCGGCTTCGCCGTCCTGGGCGGCATCTTCCCGTTCCACAACTGGTCGCCGGACGGCCACGTCGCCGCGCCGACGGCCGTGTCGATGTTCCACGCCGGCGTCCTGATGAAGCTCGGCGCCTATGCCGCGCTGCGGGCCGGCATCATGCTGCTGCCCGAAGGGGCCAAGTTCTGGTCGCCGTTGATCCTTGGATTGGGAACGGTGAACGTCGTCTACGGCGCCTTCATCGCCATGGTGCAGACCGATTTCAAGTACGTCATCGGCTTCTCGTCGGTGTCGCACATGGGGCTGGTCATGCTCGGTTTCGCCACCCTCAACCGGGAAGGCCTGACCGGGGCCGGATTGCAGATGTTCTCGCACGGCGTGATGACGGCTCTCTTCTTTGCTGTGGTCGGCATGGTCTACGATCGCGCCCACACCCGCGAGATCTCGAAGCTCGGCGGCTTCTCCAAAGTCATGCCCCTGGTGGCGGTGGCCTTCATCGTCGGAGGCCTGGTGTCGATGGGCATGCCGGGCTTCTCCGGCTTCGTCGCCGAGTTCCCGATCTTTCTCGGGCTGTGGAAGGCGCAGCCGATCGTCGCCATCGTGGCCGCGCTCGGCATCGTCATCACGGCCGCCTACATCATGCGTGTCATCGGGCGCGTGTTCTTCGGCGAAATGCCGGCCGAATTCGAGGGCCACATCCCGCCCGTGACGCGCTTCGATCGTGTGGCGCTGGTGGTCCTGGCAGGCATCCTGATCCTGGTCGGGGTTCTGCCGTCGGTCATAGCGCCGCTGGTCCAATCCGGCGCCGACAACGTGCTGCGGCTGCTGGGAGGTGCCTAGGTGACCCTGCCGACCTATGACCCCTCCATGATCGGCGCCGTCCTGCCCGAGCTCCTATTGCTCGCCCTCGCCGGCCTGGTGATGCTGGTAGACCTTGCGGGGCGTGGCCGGCGCGGCCTGGGTTGGCTCAGCGCCGCCGGCTTTGCGGCCATCCTGGTGCTGACGCTCTACTTCGGCCGTCCGACGGCCAGCCAGGGCATGGTCTTCGGCGGGATGTTGCGCCACGACGGAACCTCGTTCGCCTTCAAGGTGCTGTTCCTGTTCTGCGGCGCGATCACCTGCCTGCTGTCGCTCGACGTGCCGCGCGTCGGGACGCGCGGCGAGTACTACTCGCTGCTCATCGTCGCCACCCTGGGCATGTGCCTGATGGCGGGCGCCTCGGATCTGATCATGCTCTACCTGGCGATCGAGACCACTTCGATCCCGCTCTATGTGCTGGCCGGCTTCCTCAAGGATGACGTCAAGTCGGTCGAGTCGGGCATGAAGTACTTCTTGTTCGGGGCCATGACCTCGGCCGTGATGCTCTACGGCTTCAGTCTCCTGTACGGCGCCACCGGCCAGACGAATCTGTATCTGCTGGCCGAGGTGATCCGGGGCGGTCAGGTCTCAGCGCTGTTTCTCGGCGGGGTCGCCGTCCTCATCCTGGCCGGGTTTGGTTTCAAGATCGCCGCCGTGCCGTTCCACTTCTGGACGCCCGACGTGTACGAGGGCGCTCCGACGCCGATCACCGCGTACATTTCGACGGCGTCGAAGGCGGCCGGTTTTGCCGTCCTGGTCCGTTTCGTCCTGGCCTTCCTTCCCGACGTCAGCCCGTACTGGAGCGCCGTTCTGGCGGCCATTGCCACCGCCACAATGACTCTGGGGAACTTGCTGGCGCTGGCCCAGACGAACATCAAGCGGCTGCTGGCGTACTCATCGATCGCCCACGCCGGTTATGCCCTGATCGGGCTCGTGGCTCTGTCGGAGTTCGGCACCGCCAGCCTGGTGTTCTACCTGGCGGCTTACGTCGTGACGAACCTGGCGGCCTTCGCCATCGTGATCCTGTTCGCGCGATCCGCCGGCTCGGATCGGATCGCCGACTACGCCGGCCTGAGCCGGCGCTCACCGGGGTTGGCGCTGGGCATGCTGGTGGCGATGCTTTCCCTGGCCGGCATGCCGCCGCTGGCCGGCTTCGTTGCCAAGGTCTACGTCTTTGCCGCCGCGGTGGAAAGCGGACTGATCTGGCTCGCCGTCGTCGGCGTGCTCAACGCCATCGTCGGCCTGTACTACTACCTGACGGTCTTGAAGGTCGTTTACCTGTATCGATCGGACGACGAGAACAAGCCGATCGCCGTCCCCCGGACGTATGCCCTGGCCCTGTTGACATGTGTGGTGGCGATCATTGGATTGGGAGTGGTCAGCGCGCCGTGGTTGGGGTGGGCGGTGCGGACGGCGCAATCGCTGTTCAGTTGAACTCGGCCCATTCGGGGGCCCTAAGCCCGATTTGTGATAAACTGTGCGAACTGTGTCGGCAGCCCGCCCGCAACCTTCACCGGACCAGGCGGCCATCTCGACCGCGCTGGCGGGGATGCTCGGGCAGGTTGGCTGCCTGACGCTGGTCATCATCGGACTGGCTCTTGGGGCGGGGTTGTGGCTCGACGGCCAATTCGGCACGAAGCCGATCTTCACCCTGGCCCTGGTGTTGGGGAGCGTCCCGGTTACCTTGATCATCATGGTTCGTGTGCTCATGGGCGGCATGGCCCGTTTCCGCAATCCGCCGGGGGGCGCAGCGCCTTCCGCCGGCGGTGGGGAGGATGAGGGTGGCTCAGCCTCGTAAGTGGTGGCGCTGGGGCGTCAATCGCTGGATCGTCCTGTTGCTCATCATCCTCGGGTACCTCGCTGCCCGGGCTTACCCGCCGATCCAGCCGCATGTCCAGCTACCGGCGGAGACGCTCTCGGCGGCGCCGTTGTTCACCATCCCCGGCGTGGGGCCGATCTTCCTGACCAACTCGCTCGTGGCGACGCTCCTGGCCGACGTCATTCTGCTCGCCATCGGCTTTGGCGTGTTGCGCGCCACGCGCGGCGGGCGGCTCGAGATCAAGGGTTTCTCGAGCGCCGTCGAGGCGCTGCTCGAGATGCTCTACAACCTGGCCGAGTCGACCGCCGGCAAATGGGCCCGCCACATCTTCCCGTGGATGGCGACGATCGTGATGCTGGTGTTGGTCGCCAACTGGATGGAACTGATCCCAGGGGTGGACAGCATCGGGATCCTGCATCACGCCGAGGGCGAGGGCTACGTCGCGCAGGAATTGGCCCCGGGTGTGGCGGCCGTGGTGCGCCAGACGCCGGCCGAAGGGCAACCGGGGTACGGGATCATTCCCTTCGTCCGTGCCGCCGCCACCGACCTCAACTTCACTTTGGCACTGGCTCTGATCAGCGTGACCTTCACCCAGTTCTATGGAATCCGCGCCGGGGGGCTGGGCTACTTCGGAAAGTTCTTCAACGTCAAGACGTTGTTCAACAAGCCGATCTTCGGCGCCATCGACTTCGGCGTCGGGTTGCTGGAGATCATCTCCGAGATCTCGAAGATCCTTTCGTTCACCTTCCGGTTGTTCGGCAACATCTTCGCCGGATCGGTGCTGCTGTTCGTCATCGGCACGCTGGTGCCGGTGTTCGCGCAAACCCCGTTTCTCATGCTGGAGTTCTTCGTCGGCCTGATCCAGGCGATTGTTTTCGGCCTGCTGACCCTCGTCTTCATGGCCCAGGCGACCGCCGGACACGGCCACGGCGAAGCGGCTCACGCAACCTGACGGCACGGGCCCACGCGCAAGGGAGGCACAGACAGTCATGGAAGGCAACATCGTAGCGGCGGCGACGATCCTGGGGAAGCTGATCGGCGCCGGGATGGCGATGATCGGAGTGATCGGTGGCGGCATCGGCATCGGAGTGGTGTCCGGCGGCGCGGTCCAGGCCATGGGGCGCAACCCGGACTTCTCGGGCACGATCCAAACGAACATGATCCTGGGCATCGCTTTCGCTGAAGCGACGGCGATCTACGCGCTGGTCGTGGCGCTGCTGATCCTGTTCGTCTTCTGAGTCGGCAGCCGGCAGAGGAGTCGATCCGTGGAGAAACTCGGAATCAATCTGGGCTACCTGTTGGTCCAGATCTTCAATTTCGCTATCCTGTTCGTCGTGCTGCGCGCCTGGGTGTACAAGCCCATCGTGAACATGCTGGAGCAGCGCCGCCAGAAGATCGCTCAAGGTCTGGAGGACGCTCGCATCGCCGCCGAGGCCAGGTCGAACGCGGAGATGCAGGCTCAAGTGATCCTGGCGGCGGCGCAGAAGGAAGCTGAACAGAAGCTTCGCGAGGCGGCCGAGCGGGCTGAGCAGTTGGCCAAGGAGCTGCGGGGCCAGACCGAGAAGGAGACCGCCGAGGCGCGCCAGGCTGCGGCCAAGGAGGCCGAGCAGGCCCACACGCAAGCCCTGGCGGAGCTGCGCGGCCAGGTGGCGGCACTGGCGATCGCCGCCGCCCAGAAGCTGATCGGCGAGGCCCTCGACGAACGTCGCCAGCGCACCCTGGTGGCCGAGTTCTTCAGCGGCCTGCGGGGCAGCAAGGTCCTCGTCCTCGAAGGCCAGCCCCTGACCGGGGCCGCCGCCGAGGTGACGAGCGCGCTGCCGCTGACGGACGAGGAACAGGCGTCGGTACGCAAGGAGATCGGCGGAAAGTTGGGATCCGGGGCCAGCCTGACCTTTCGCGTCAACCCGAACATCCTTGGCGGCCTGATCGTCCGCGTGGGAGATAAGGTCATCGACGGATCCGTGGCGGGCAAGCTCGAAGGGCTGAGGCAGAACCTGCGCTAGAGAGAGTCGTCAGTCATCCGTTGGCAGTCGTCAGTCAAGATCATCGGTATCGATACGAGGCGGCCCCCGTTCCTAGAGGGGCCGCTGTGCCTAGTCAGTCTTTTCTAGCGATTGCTCATGACTGATAACTGAGAACGGATGACGGAGAACTATGTGATGCGTCTCCACACTCTCCTGAAAGGGCTCGCCCCGATCGAAGGCCTCCCCGACGTGGCCGTGACGGGCGTCACGGCGGACTCGCGGCAGGTGAAGCCGGGCTTCCTGTTCGTGGCCACACGCGGCCAGACGGCCGACGGGCACACGTTCCTGCCGGAGGCGGCATCCCGTGGCGCCGCCGCTGTGGCGGGCGAGGTGCCTGACCCGGACCTGGGCCTCCCGTACATCCGCGTCTCCAATGGCCGACGATTCCTGGCCGACGCCTCGGCCGCCTGGTACGGACATCCGAGCCGGACCCTGATCGTCTGCGGTGTGACGGGCACCGACGGCAAGACGACGACCAGCACGCTGCTGCACCGCATCCTCCTGCATTCCGGCCACCCGACCGGGCTGATCACGAGCGTCAGCGCCGTCGTCGGAGACACCGCCCTCGATACCGGCTTCCATGTCACCACGCCCGATTCCCCGGATGTGCAACGCTACCTGGCCGATATGGTCCGCGCCGGCTCGACCCATGCCGTCCTCGAAGTGACCTCGCACGGACTGGCTCAAGACCGGGTGGCGGCGTGCGAGTTCGATGTGGGCATCGTGACCAACGTCACGCCCGAACATCTCGACTATCACGGCTCCTTTGATGCCTACCTGGAAGCCAAAGCGCGGCTGTTTGCCGGCCTGGGGAGCGGCGCGGCGAAATCCCATCCGGTCGACCCGGCGGCGATCCTTAACCGCGACGATGGTTCGTTCGACCGCCTTCGCGCGGCAAGCCGCGTGCGCGTGGTGTCGTACGGTGAGGCTGCCGAGTCCGACATCCGCGCCGTCGACGTGGCTCTGGACGCCGACGGGATCCGCTTCCGAGCCGAGCGTCGCGACGGCTCGACCGAGATCCGCAGCCGACTGAGCGGGCGCTACAACGTGTCGAATTGCCTGGCGGCGTTTACCGCCGCCGTTGAAGCCCTCCGGGTCAGCCCGCAAACGGCGGCCGAAGCGATCTCGATGGTGGGCGGGATCCCGGGGCGCATGGAGGCGGTCGATCTCGGCCAGTCGTTCCAGGCGATCGTGGACTTCGCCCATACACCTCACGCTCTTCGCCAAGCCCTGATGGCAGCCCGGCAACGGACAGCCGGGCGAGTCATCGTCGTTTTCGGCTGTGCCGGGTTGCGCGACACGTCGAAGCGCCGTTCCATGGGGCGGTCGGCGGTCGAGCTGGCCGACATCTCGCTGTTCACGGCGGAGGACCCGCGCACCGAATCGCTGTCGGCGATCCTCGCCGAGATGGCGTCGGGGGCTCAGGAGGGCGGGGGCCAGGAGGGGCGAAACTACTGGCTCATCCCAGATCGGGCCGAGGCCATGCGGCAGGCCGTCGGGCTGGCCCAACCCGGGGACGTCGTCCTGGCCTGCGGCAAGGGTCACGAGCAGTCGATGGCGTTTGGCGACGTCGAATACCCCTGGGACGACCGCCTGGCTTTGCGCGCCGCGCTGGCGGAGCTGATCGGCGTCCCCGGGCCAGCGATGCCGGAGTTGCCGACGAAGAGCTAGCCGCCAGCTGCCAGCTACCAGCTTCCGCTACTAGTTCCCAGACCGCAGTCCACCGATCTTCAGGTCCGAGTTCCCGTTCCCTCTTTGCGAGGCCCTTTGCCCTGACTGCCAAGAAGGGGCGCGCCGTTTGCGGCCTGCTGCCCCCGGGCCGGCGGACAGCGGACGGCGGACGGCTGACGGCCAACTTGCACGAAAGTGGCCTTTCGACTACATTCGGTAGGCGCGGACGGAGGGTCGAGTCATGGCCGCTTCCCCAGAAGGCGCGTCCGAAGAGAAGAATCTGGCCTTTCTGGACCTCACCAGTTTCGAGGACGGCGCGGCGCTGCGTGGCGGCTGCCTGGTCACGGACTCCCTCACGCGGCCGTTGGAGTTCCGGGTGAGCGGTCCGATCCGCCCCACCTCGCTCCAGAAAGTCCTCTACGGGGACACCCTCCACGAGTACATCTGCAACGACCTGATCGGCATCCCCATGCTGCAAACCCTCGAGAACAAGCCCGACCTGGTGTTGGTGCGCGAGGCCGAGTTCCTCAAGCTCCGGGCCCGGGTCGAAGTCCCGGTTCTCTGGGTTCGCGCGACTGTCGACGGCCAGTTCGTGCTGCAGGCCTTTCCCGGGTTCGAACAGGAAGCCGAGTCGGGCCGCGATGCCTTGCCCCGGCGACTGCGCGGTCGGAACGTGATGGAGCCGTTCCTTCGCATCCGATCGGCCCTCGAGGAAGCCCACAACCTGAAGGTCGGCGAACTGCGGAAGGCCTGACGTGCCGCCGGTTCGCAAAGCCACAGGGCAGGCCGTTTCGCCGCTGCGGCGACCCAGCATCGCCGGCGTGAAGGAATTACGCTTCCGGCCGGCGGCGATCTCCTTGTTCCCCCTTCCGCCCGGCCTGGCGCTGCATGCTGAAGATTCCGGCGATGGCCTGCCGGCTCGGTTGGGGCCGCCGGATTACGCCGGCATCATCCTGGGTCGTATCGAGCCTCCCAAGCAGCTCTCCTTGCCGGTGGTGTTTTCCGAGACCGGAGCCTTCGCTCCTTGGTCGATGCACCTGGATGCCCCCTTGGAAGGCACGCTCGCGAGGCTCGGACCTGCGGGTTCCGAATCCGCGCGCGGGCCGCAGCCTGCCTGGTGGAGAGCGGTCCTTCCGCACCTGCTCGCCCCCGCGCTGGAGACGGACGTGGCCGCCGGACTGGGAGCCCGACCCCATCACCAGGACGGCGCCCAGGCCCTGATCGCCAATCCGCGATTCCTCCTTGCCGATGATCTGGGAACCGGCAAGGCGCGGGCCGTGTGCCTCGCCCTGGCGGTTCTCGTTCAACAGCGGGAGATCCGGCGGATTCTCCTCATCGTCCCGCGAGAGCGATTGGCCGACTGGGATGCGGAATTGGCGACGTTCCTGCCTGAGCTGGCCCGCCGCGAAATCGCCGGCAACTCCTCCCAGCGACGGGACCTGTGGGACCGGGGTGAGTCCATCCAACTGGTGTCGCCGGGCGACCTGGCTGAGGACCTTGATGCGGGATTGCGCCTGCCCGCGTTCGACGTCATCGTCATCGACTTCTTCATTGCCCTGATGCGCCGGCAGGCTGCAGCATTGCGGCGCATCTGCGTACTGGAAGCTCCCAGGCGATGGGCGCTGGCCGGCGCAGTGCCTGTCGATCCCGAGGATTGGCGCAGTCTCTTGAATTTTCTAGCCCCGGACACGACCTCGGGCCCGGGCCGGCCCGGGACAGGGGAGTTGAGGGAACGGTTCACTCGGAATGTCTTGCGTCGGTCGAAGACGGAGCTGGCGCGGCAGATGCCGCGCCTCTCACGGCATGAGGTCTGGGTCGATCTGGACGACGGTCTGCAGCGACTGTACGACCAGGCCCTGACCCTTGAGCGCCAGCGCCTGGCGCGCCTGGGTTCCGCCTTCAGCCGCACCCACCTCCAGGGGTCGATCGACCAGTTGAAGCAGGTGGTCAACTTCGCCCCCGACAGCTACGACGGGCCGAAGGTGCGTGCCCTCGTCGATCTGGCCGAGGAGATCGCCGCCGGGCGCTCGAAGTTGGTGGTGTTCACTACCTATGGTGACGCCACGGCGGCCCGGCTTCAGCCGGCACTCGATGCCTACGGCGTCGTCCGGCTCTCCGCGGCAGATGCCCCGGATATGCAGGCGACCGCGCTTGCCCGCTTTCGCTACGACGCCGGCCGGCGAGTCCTCCTGGCCGACACGGAGGCCAAGGGCGACGGGAAGTCCCTCGATCCGGCGACTTTCGTCGTCCACTTCGATCACAACTGGAATCCAGCCCATCGGCGGCGTCTGGAGCAGCGCTTCTTCCCGGATCTCGGCCCTGGTCTGCCGCTCACGATCTATGAGCTGTGGGTGCGCCGAACGATCGAAGAGCGCTACCACCGCGCCCTCGAAACCCGTCACCTGCTGGCATCGCATCTCCCCCAGGACACTCAACCCGCCGACCTGGACGAACGTGTGTCTCTCGAGGACTGGCGCAGCGAAGTGTTCGAGATTGGTGTGTCGCCTCCGCCGACGGCCCAGCCGGTGCGCAGGACCGGCCCTCTGCCCGGGACAGGGACGCTGCGCTCGCGGCTGGATACGCTGTCGGCAGAACAACTTGCCGCGGCTGTGGAAGGAATGCTGGCAGGCTTGGGCTTCTCCTCCACGCGTCGCCTGACGCCGGCCGAGGTCGTTGGACTGACCCTGCTGGCCTGCCGGGCCGGCGAGACCGACTGCCGCCTCGTTCGATGCTTGCGGACCGGCCGAAACATCGGCGTCCAGGAGGCCCGCGCCCTGCTCGAAGAGGCCGACGCTCGGCCTGATTGCCGGGGCGCCCTGCTGCTCGTCACGACCGAATTCACCCCGGCCTGCAAGAAACTGGCGGAAGACTCCCACGGCCGCCTACGTTTGTTCTCTGGCGAGGATCTGTATGGATCCTTCCGCCAAATGGGGATCGTGCCGTAGTTCGGGAACCGCCTTCGGTGTCCAGCGGTCAGCTCCTCGCGCCACAAGCCCCTTGAGCTCTCGGAGCGGAATCGAAGACCCTTCGCGCAAGCGTCCTTCGACTTCGGCCGCACGGGGGAGTCCTGTAGCCCTCGGACCGTAGCGGCCTCCGCTCAGGACCTACCTGTATGCCGCTAGAGGCGAGGCTGAGGAGTTCAGCCGCTCACAAGCGCGGAGCTGCGATCGGGCCCCTTCAGCGCGACAAGCCACGAGCCTCTTGAGCCACTGCCTGGATCGAAAACCCTTCGCACAAGCGTCCTTCGACTTCGGCCACACGAGGGGAGCCCTGTATAGCCCTCGCACCGTGGCGGCCCGCTCAGGGCCTTCCTGTACAGCGATGGCGCGGGGAGCCTCGGCCCTTCCCAAGAGCCGAGCCGCGTCATCCCGTATCAGCCATCTGCAACTGGAAACTGGAAACTGGTAACTGGAAACTGGGAACTGGAAACTGGAAACTGGGAACTGACAGCTCTACTCGTACTTCAGCGCATTCACCGGGACGAGCGTCGCCGCCCGCAGCGCAGGATACAGGCCCGACGCCAAGCCGATGAACGTGGCGAAGATGAGGGAGAACGGCATCAGCCACCCCGGCGTATAGACCGCGACGGAGGGGGGCAGGCTTCCGGTTTCCGCCGCCTGGCCGGCCAGGTAGGCCAGGGCCACGACGTTCATCGCTTGTCCGGCAGCCCAGCCCAGCAGCACCCCGCCCAGGCCCCCCACGAAACCGATCCCGGCGGCTTCCCCCAGGAAGACCGCCAGCACGCTCCCGTTGGTGGCCCCGACCGCTTTCATCAGCCCGATCTCACGGGTGCGCTCCAGAATCGACATCGTCATGGTGTTGGCGATGCCGATGGCCGCAACCAGCAAGGCGATCGCTCCGACGCCGCCGAACACGACCTGCAGGATCACGAAGAACGAGTTGATGCCCTGAATGAAGGACATCGGCGTATCGGCCTGGAAACCGAGGGCCGTGATGGCGTCGGCGATATCCAGGACATTGCGCGAGTCTTCGGCCTTGACGATGACGGTTGGATAGCCGTCGCGCGTTCGATTCGGCCGGCGCCCGTTGATCCATTGGTTCAGGGCGTCGAGATCGTCGATGCGCATGTAGGCGGTGTAGTCCGACTCGCCGCGGGTTTCGGCCACGAGGCCGCGCACGCGGAACTGCACCGTCTTGCGCGTCTCCACCCCTTCGGTGGACCACTTCGACACGACCAGCTTGAGGCTCTCATCGAGCAGATCGGGCGGGGGCGGCGGTTCCTGACCGGGTCGCAGGCGCGGGTCGTAGAAGCCCTGAACCAGGTAGTAGCCGACGACCATCTCGTTGCGCTCCATGTGGAGCGTCCCGTTCTCCACGGGCAGCCCGAGCGTTTCCAGTTCCTCCGGCATCACCCCCATGATGTTGGGGTAGTTCTCCAGCCGGCCGAACTGAAGCAGCGCCCCGCCCTGGAGGTAGTCGCGCGGGAAGACGCCGCGCACACCCGGGATGGCGGCGATCTCGTCGAGGGCCGCCGGCGTCAGGAGCTTCTGCGCCGTCGGCGCCTGGGCCTCGGCGACCACCATGCCGCCCCCGCCGCCTCCGCCGCCTCCGTAGAAGGCCTCGCCGTAAGTTGGATAGACATAGACCAGGGTGAGGTCGCTAATGCCGCCCAGCTGCTCCGTGGCATTGCGCTGCAGCCCGATCCCCAACGACACCAGCACGACCACGGCGGCCGTGCCGATAACGACGCCGATGGCCGTCAGGGCGACCCGCCCTTTGCGACGACCCAGGTTCTCGAAGACCAGGCGGATCAGATCCGCGGGCCGCATACTATCCCTTCGGTCCCGGGACGGGTATCGCCGGGCCCTCCTGGCCGGGTGCCGGTTCCGTCGGCAGCAAGGGTTGGGGAGCCGAAGAGTCGAGGCCAAGCAGGCCGCGCAGGAACCGCAGGACCTTGTCCCAGAAGGTCTCGGGAGGGATGTCGACGATCGGCCCTTCCGGTCCGCCGCCTCCACCGCCGCCTTCTCCACCCTCGGGGAAGCTGGCCTCCATCACCTCGATCGGCAGAGTCTGCACCACCTGTTGGGGGTTGTTGAAGTCATCCAGGTAGTCGATGACGACGGATACTTCGAGCGGGCCGGCTGCCATCGGCATGACGGTCACGTCCAGCGTGAAGTAGCCGCCGGCGTCGATGAAGCCGATGGGGGATTGGCCGTTGCTGACCTCCGCGCCTTCGGCGTGAACCGTCATCCGCGAGAGCACCGTGCTCTTGCGGTCCAGGTTGACGACCTGGATGGGCAGAGTTCCCGGCTGCCCGGCGAACAGGGGATCCGGGGGCCGGTAGAACGACACCTCGATGTACGGCGGCGAGTAAACCAGGAGCGTGATGACCAAATCGTCGGTGAACGTCGTTCCGCCGGGATCGGTGTAGATCAGCGACAACGCCAGCGGGAAGGCTCCGGGCGTCGTCGAGTTGTTGACGATCAGCTGCATGCTGGTCGTCACCAGTGCGTTGGTGGCCAGGTCGCCCAGGAACTGGACGTTCGAGTTGCCCAGCGGAGCGAACGTTTGGAAGTTACCGCCAGCCCCGGAAACCCCGGCGCCACCCGGAGTGCCCTCGCCTTCGGGGGAGCCGGCCGTCCCGCCGCCCAGCACCAGCGTCACCTCACGGGCTTCGGCTGCGCCGACGTTGCGGATGCGGAGCGACAGGACGAACTGGCTGCCCGGTTTGAGGGGATGGATGGTCGTGTCGTACCCGTCCACGAGCAGCAGGGGCCGCAGGGTGGGGGTCGGAGTCCTCGTCGGACCAATGTTGGGGGCCGGAGGTCGGCCGACGCGAATCGTCAGCGTGAACGTGCCGCTGTAGGCGTTGCCGTCCTCGTCGGTGTAGGCCACCGACATATCGATCGTGCCGATGCTCCCCGCCGCCACATCGGGACTGGCCGTCATCGGCTGGGTGTAGCCGGTATCCGCGCCAGCGGACATGGCCGTGTCGGCAATCACTCCGCCGGTGCTGCGTGGCAGGAAATCGCCGGAGGTGAAGGTGACGATGATGTTCTTGGCTTTGACAGTGCCCGTGTTGCCGAGGCGGAAGTACAGGTTGAAGTTCTTGCCGGGAAGCACCGGGTCCGTGGAGGCCCAATAGGACATGAGCACGAGGATCGGCCGGTCGACCTGAAGTGCCGGACGGGCGGGAGCGAGGCCCAGGGCAAGCAGGGCTAGCAGGCCCGTGGCGGCAGACCAACGAAGGTTTCGTCTCATCCAGGCTTCCTCTTCGCCCGCTTCACCGGGGCCGGTTCCTGCAGGGCTTCGTCGTAGGTCCGCTCGTCGACGACGCGACCGTCCAGCAGGCGAATGGTCATGGTGGCGTAGCGTGTGATGCGCGGGTCGTGGCTGACGACGAGAACGGTCTTCCCCTGATCATGAAGCCGAGCCAGCAGCTCCATGATGGCGCCGCCGCTTTGCGTGTCCAGGTTGCCCGTCGGCTCATCCGCCAGGATGACGTCGGGCGAATTCGCTAGGGCGCGTGCCACGGCCACCCGCTGCTGCTGGCCGCCGGAGAGCTCGCCGGGGCGGTGGTCGGCATGGGTCGCCAGACCAACCTGATCCAGCAGCTGACGGGCGACGGTGGCGCGCTCGTGGCGCGGCACGCGGCGAAAGACGAGGGGGAAGGCGACGTTCTCCAGAGCCGTCATGCTGGCGATGAGATTGAAGGATTGGAAAATGAAGCCGACCCGATGCAGGCGGTATTCCGCCAGCGCGTGCTCGTCGAGCGCTTCGAGCTCCTGGCCGTCGACCGCGATCGTCCCGCTGGACGGTCGATCGAGCCCGCCCAGCAGATGGAGCAGCGTGCTCTTGCCCGAGCCCGACGGTCCGATGACCGCCGCGAAGGCATGGCCGTCGATCGTCAGGTCGACTCCATCCAACGCGTGAACGAGGTGGCGTCCCATGACGTAGGTCTTGCGCAGCTCCTCGGTTCGGATCGTCGGCGCGGGCATCAGAACAGGAACGGGCGGATGACGGTCATGCCCGAGAGGCGCGCCGCCAGGTAGCCGGGCCCGGCCTGCAACAACAGGCCCACCACGACCGTCAGCGCGACGGCGATCCAGACCTTCGACGGTTTGGTGCCCGGAACCTGGGCGGCGCCGATGATGAGCAGGGCGACATGCCAGATCCAATAGAGATCGATCAGGCTCAGCACGACGGCCGCCACGGTGGCCATCGTCGTTCCGGACGTGGGGGCGAAGCCTCCCAGGCCTGGCGTGGCGATGAGGCGATGCGCCAGGAAGACGAAAGCGGCACGCACCAGGCTTCGCACCCCGTACGGCAACCCTGCCCAGGCTGCCAGGTTGAGGGTTGAGGCGCTTGTCGTGCGGCTGCCGAAGAGGGTGAGGGCCAGATGCAGCCCGCCCCCGACGTACAGCCAGCCGATCCAGGCGACGGCCAGAGCGGCCACCGCCGGGAGGACATAGACGAAGGTGGGGCTCGTTGTCGCCGCCTGGGCCTGATAGAACTGTGCCTGCTGCGACGGTGCGTAGTATTCGAAGCCTGGTGGAAGAGCGACCTCGCCGCTCAGCGCCATCTGCCGGCGGATGGTGCCCGTGGCGAGGACTTGAAGGAGCGCCGCGATCGAGATCACCAACAGCGGCGTGATCCAGACCGATCGTTCCTGAGCGACGACCCACGCCAGCGTCGTCCTCGGTCGGAGGATCGCCTTCAGCAGGCGGCCCCACTCGAACCGTTTCGACGGAGCCTCAGAGGGTAGGACTTCTTCGTTCACGCCCGTGATTATAAGCGGAGGCAGACAGGCGAACCCCCGGCCGGTCTGGCTGGCTGAACCCTCCAATGGACCAAACCGGGCGAAATAAGGCCTGTCAGGTTCTGGCGCGGCCACGCCTCGCCCGGACCAGCAGGACGCCGCCGACCACAACGGCTCCGATGAGGGTCACAAGAGCGAAGGCGGCCACGAGGAGCAGCCAGGGGGGAGAGGTGAGGGATCCCGAACCGCCGGCATCGTTTCTTGCCAGCGCGGTCGATGTAGCGATGACCGCTTCCTCCAGGCGCGCCAGCGCCGTCCCGGTAGCCGCAGCCGCCGTCTCGATCTCAGGCGGGTAAGTCGGCATGACCCCGGGGCCCGGCGTTGCCGTGGTGCTTGCCGGGACCGGGGAGCTGGTCGGCGTATTCGATGGAGATGGGGTCGCCGTCTCGCCAGGCGCAGCGGCGGTCGTGACGGATGCGGCGGGCGTCCGGCTGGGCGTACCGGATGGCCGCGGCGTCGGGGACGGCCCGGACGTGCGCGTTCGTGAGGGTGTCGGGCTCGGGCCGGACGTGGCGGAGGCCGTGCGAGTCGGCGTTCGCGAAGGGGTCCGGCTGGCCGTCGCCGTGGAGGTGTTGGTGCTCGTCGATACCGGTGAGGAGGTGGTGCTCGGAGTCGAAGTCGGGCTGGAGGTGAGTGTCGCCGGGGGCGCCGTCACGGTGAAGGACCCGGAATTGAGGGAGAGGGGGACACCGCCGCCGGAGGGGTTGGTGGCCGCAGCGTTGGCCAGGCCGAGGGTGAATGTGCCGGGCGCGGCACTTCCGAGCACGTTGAACGAGATCGTCGCCAGCGTGCCATCTGGAATGGCTGTCTGGTTGAGCCCGAAGACGACGATGCGAACGCTGGAAGATGAGGGTTGCGAGCAGCTCAACGACTTGCCTGCCCCCTGGGCGCCGGAGCCAAGGCTGACGGCGAGGCCATTGCAGGACCCGGAAGCTACCACGACCCGGCTGCTGTCGAAGGTGACATCGAAGTTCGCGCCGGCAACCTGGGCGCCATCTTGAGAGCCGAGACTGACGGAAACTTGCCGGCCGGTGTCGCCGGGAGCTCCCGAGGCGTTCCCGACCGAGAGGCTGGCGGTGGGCGACTGAGCTTGGGCCGTCCCGGTGGAGAGCGCCCAAAGCAGCGCCAGACTCATGGCCATTCCCCCGGGCGTCCATCGCGGACCTCTTCTCATGGCGTCCATCATTGACTCGAGTTTACTGTCTCTCATTCCTTCTCCGGGAGCGGCGAACTGAAGGCCGCACTCCCTGTGGTTCCACGGACATCAACCGGTCAGAATGATATTGACGATGGCCTGCGCATCGAGCACGTTCACGGCTCCATCGAGATTGACATCCGCCCGGGCGATGACCCCAGGATCGGCCTCGGCTCCCAGAATGACGTTGATGCACAGCTGCAGGTCGAGCACGTCCACTCGTCCGTCGAGCGTCAGGTCACCTGGGAGATTCCCGCTGCCGGGTGTTGCCGACGGAGGCACGAAGGCCGTCGATGTCGGCGGGGGCGTAGTCGTTGCCGAGGCCGTGGCGGATGGCTCCGGAGTCACCGAACTGGTTGCTGAACCGGTGGATGAGGCGGTCGAGCTGGCGACGACCGTCGCCATTTCGGTAGCCGTCGAAGTCGCCGTGGGTGTCTCCGAGGCCGGCGCGGCCGTGGCCGTGGTGGTGGGGGAGGGCGGTCCGCTCGGCGTGAGGGTGGCGGTCGCCGACGGTGTAGAGGTGTAGGTCGGCGAAGACGTTCGGGTGGCCGTTGCTGTCGCCGAGGGGGTCGATGTTCGCGAAGGCGTCGGCGTGCGCGTGGGGGTGGCCGTCCTCGTGGCTGTCCGGGTCGCGGATGGAGTCCGCGTGGCGGTCGCCGTCGATGTGAAGGTCGGCGTTCGGGAGGCCGTCGGCGTCCGAGTGGCGGTGGCGGTGCGCGAGGCCGTGGCGGTGGCTGTGGCTGTCGCCGTGGAGGTGGCCGTGGGCGTCGACGAGGCGGTCGCCGTTGACGTCGAAGTCGCGGTGGGCGTCGCCGTGGGAGCGGGAGGCGCGAAGGGATTCTCGGTCGACCACTCTGGTCCGGGGATGGCGCCGCCGTACAGCCGGCGCCCGCTGCTTGGGCCGCCGGGGAACCCGGAGGTGTCGTACAGGACATCGCCCGAGCCTTCGTCCAGATGAAAGACGGCGCCGGTGTTGGTGTCCCGTGGCCACGGCCCGGCCGGAAGGGCGAAGTTGACCCTCGAGCGAATGATGTTCGACACGCGCAGGTCGTCGATCCAGCCGCGGAATCCCGGCCCGGCGCTGTACTTGTCTGCGCCGATGACGAGGAAGGAGTCGAGGGGCAGCGTTGGCAGGGCCGAGTCGGGGTAGTCGACGTCGCCGCGTGGGCCGGCGCCCGAGGCCTCCAGCTGGCCGTCGACAAACAACCACAGGTATCCATCGGGGTTGGTGCCGTCCCAACGGTTCCGTTCGACGGTGATCAGATGCCACCCGCCGTCGTCGACCGCAGCCGTCCCACACAGGGTCCGGCTGTCTCCGGAAGCCCCCGTCACGCCGAAGGCGACCCGGCCGCCGGCCAGCGACACCCCGTACTCCCTCCCCTGACCGGAGCGCCGCCGGTCGAAAAGGATGGTCCCCTGAGTCCAGTTCGCGTTGGCGCCACAGTTGATAGCTGGAGCCGTGTTCTCGCCCGGGATGGCCTTCATCCAGAAGTCGATGGTGAAATCGTCGCCGCCGCGGACGTCGATCGGCGGACCCGGATTGGCGTTCGATGGATCGTCGACCGGGAAGGCGGCGACGCCCGCTCCTCCGGAGCCCCCGTTGAAACGAAGCGAGGTGTTCAAGCCCGGTCCGAAGTAGACGTCGAAGTCATTCAGAACGGTGGTGTAGGGGTTGAGCGTCGTCCCACTGCGCTGAATCGAGCCGCTAGTGTAGGCCACGGTCCCGACGTGCACGGTCCAGCCGGTAAGCTGGACGCCTTCGAGGCTGACGTAGGCGCCGTTGTACTTGAGGCTGAAATGCACGTGAGGTCCGGTGGCGTAGCCTCCGGCACAGGTCTCGCAGGCGATCGTTCCCAACGCGGCATTGCGATCCTGACTGGAAGCCGTCGTCAGATTCTGCAGGTGGTAGTAGCTCGTGGTCCAACCGCCGCCGTGGTCGATCTCCAGCCAACAGGTGTAGCCATACGGCCGGTTGCTCGGTCCGGAGGCAGCCGCCACGGCGAACAGGTAGGCGGGCGAGGCGCACTTGCTGCCGCCGCTGAAAAAGTCCATGGACGAGAAGGGAGGTGTGCTGTCACCGTTCCACGAATGGGGCCCGCCGAAGGTCCAGACCGCGCCCATGGGGAAGGGAAACTGCAGCAGGTTGGCCGCAGGCAGGGCGGCCGGCGTGATCACGTTGGCGGTGCCGGTAAGTGAGCCCTGTGGGAACAGCGCCCCGAAGACGCGGTCGAAACCCATGGGGCTGCCCGGTGTGAGGGCGTCGAGGAATTCGCTTGCATTGGACGACTCCGCCAGGATGACGGCCAGCCCGTAGGTCCCCGATGGAGTGTCGGCATCCAGCTCGGCAGCGGTGCCGTCCTCGAGCACGACCGTCGGACCGCCCGCGGGCACGGCCTGCTGGCGGGGCCGTCGCTCTCCCCAGCGGTACAGGTGCTCGTAGAAGG
>DATIFK010000077.1:0-24654 GCA_035455265.1 Anaerolineales bacterium | reverse complement strand
GGGCAGCGAAGCTGCCCCGCCCTTCCGTTGTCCATCCCTTCCCCCTGCAAGCAGGAGCGTGAGGCGGGGTTCAGGCCAGACTGATGACTGACAACTGATGACTGAGGACTGAGGACTCAGTAGCGCAACAGCGCCCCGATCGAGCCGGCGCGCTCGAAGTCCGTGTGCCTCCCGACAACTTCAACGTCGCCTCCGGCCGACATCACCTGCCGCACGGCCAGCTCGACGGCGTCGTCGATTTCTTCGAAGTCCTTTCCGCAGAATGGGCAGCCGGCCGTCGGGCGCTGGGCGGTCAAATAGCCGCAACCGCGGCAGCGAAAGCCCGGCGCGCGGAAGCCATCACGGATAACGAGCGTCAGCACCTGGCCGGCGCGGACCGCCTGCAGCGTCGCATCCAGACGCAGGGCGCCCTCGCGGCCCTTGGCGGCGGCGGTCAGCAAACGCTCCACCAGGCGGACCTCGCTCTCTTGCTCGGCCTTCTTGCCGAGCGTCATCGCCCGCTCGAGCACCTGAGCGCCGCTGGCGTCCATATCCATCGGGAACGTGCCGACGACCAGGCTCTGCCAGGTTTTGGGCAGTAGACCGAGGAAGCGTTTGACGTTGGCTTGAGTCCCGCCGACCAGCACGCGTCGGACGCGGTTCTCCTCGAAGAAGGCGGAAGCGGCTCGCGCCGCGTCTCGCAGATTGCGGTCGGACTGTTCCTCGTCCCACCGGGTCTGTCCGGCGACGCCGCCGCGCCGGCCGGGGAAGGTCGAGGCACCGCCGCGCTTGGTGCGGCGGACGGTTTCACCCAGGACGCCCTCCTGTTCGCGCAGCTCACCGAGATGGAAGTGGAACAGGCGCGCTCCTTGCCGATCGACGACGGCGACGCCGTAGTGACCATACAGGTCGAGCAGATCGGCCAGAGGTTTGACGTACGGGCGGTCCATGCGCCGTGCCCGGCTGCGAATCGGCACGGCCAGGGGCAACGTCTTGAGGTAACCCTCGGCCGCACAGCTGAAGGCCGCCAGGCTGCGGGACGAGCGGGCGAAGCCATGTTCGACGAAGCGCACCACCGCTTCGACGTCGGCCGGGGCCGAGGTCTCGAACTCCCGCAGCAATTGCCGCAGTCTCAGTTTGTAGGCTTCGCCGGATGCATCGGCCGGGTCGACATCCAGGTAGACACTCAGCACCGGGCTGGCGGGGCGGTACGACAGGAGCTCTGCCAGAGCCTTCTCCGTGGGCATAGCCGCCTCCTGGCGGGGACGTGAAGGATCAGGGCCGGGCGCCGATGGTCAGGTGGACTTGGACCTCCTGGCCCTGGCGCTGAACCGTCAACACGACGTCCTGGCCGACCTGGGTGTGGCGGATGAGGTAGGCCATCAGGTCCGGGAAGTTGCGGATGCGGCTGCCGTCGATGGCCGTGATCAGATCGCCGCCGGAGGACAGCTCGGCGGTGTTGCAGCGGCCGGCGCCGGTGACGCCGGCCTTCTCGGCCGGTCCGCCGGGCGTGACACAAGTGACATACGCTCCCGTGGCATCGGGCGGCAGTCCGAGCGCCTCGAGCGTCGTCAGAGTCCAGGCTTCATCGCTGAGGCTGGTGATCCCCAGGTACGGATAGTCGTAGTGGCCGCTCTGAATCAGGGACGGCACGACGCGCCGGACGATGTTGATCGGAATGGCGAAGCCGACGCCGCTGCTGGCGGCGTCGCCCGAGACGGTGAAGGTCTCGGTGCGGATGGCGCGGTTGACTCCGACGACTTCGCCGGCCAGATTGAGCAGCGGCCCGCCGGAGTTCCCCGGGTTGAGCGCCGCGTCCGTTTGCAGGATGTCCCCGGCGGCGAAGAAAGAGTCACCGCCCGGAGCCGACCGTTCCGAATCGAGCGTTCGGCCGATGGCCGAGATGACTCCCAGCGTCATCGTCCCGGACAGCCCGAAGGGATTGCCGATGGCCACCACCAGGTCGCCGACGCGAACGGCGTCGGAGTCGCCGAGGGTCAGCGGGACGATCACCTCCGGCGGCGCCTCCACCTTCAGCAATGCCAGGTCCGAGTCGGGGTCGGTGCCGACCAGGTCGGCCCAAGCCTTCAGCCCGGCGGGGAAGTCGACCTCGATCTTCTCGGCGCCCTCGATCACGTGTTGATTGGTGACGATGTGGCCTTCGGGGTCGATGACGAAGCCTGTGCCCTGGGCGGCCGGGACCGAGCTGTTGTGCGGCGCCCCCAGGTAGATGAAGACGGTCACGACACCGGGGTTGACCCGCGTGTACAGCTCGGCCAGGGTCGTGGGGTCGAAGCCTCCGGGCGGCAGGACGGCGGTGGGGACCAGCGTGGCCGGAGCCGAGGCGGGGCCGCCCGGGGCCGGCGGAATCGTCGGTGCCAGCGGCAGCGCGGCCGGGGTCAGGGTACAGCCCAGCGAGGCCGCGGCCAGAGCGATCCACACGAGAACGGTTCGGTTTCGCATTCGATACCTTTTCGGCGAGAGTCAGCGCGAGCGAAGGGACGCCAGCTTCTGGAAGAGTTCCTTCTCCTCGGCGCTGAGGGATTGCGGCAAGTTCACTTTGAGATGGGCGAACAGATCGCCTTGGTGCGAAGGCTGTTGCAGACCGGGCATGCCGCGCCCCTTGAGACGGAAGGTCTGGCCCGGCTGGCTGCCGGGCGGGATGGTGAGGACGACCGGGCCGCCCGGCGTGGGCACGCGGATCTCGCCTCCCAGCACGGCGGTGTAGAGATCGATGTCGGCTTGAGTGTGCAGATCGTCGCCGTCGCGTGTGAACCGCGGATCGGGCGCGACGTCGATGGCCAGGAACAGATCGCCCGGTTGCGGGGCGGCCTCGCCCTGGCCCGAGATGCGCACGCGCGTTCCGCTGCGCGCCCCCGCAGGGATCTTGACCTCATACTTGCGCCCGTTGCGGCGCAATTCCCGCGTCGTTCCGGTGTAGGCCTCTTCCAGCGAGATGGCGACCGATTGCTCGAGGTCGCGACCGCGGCCGCGGGTGCGCCGGCCGCCGCGCCCGCCTTCCACTCCGCCGAAGATCGCCTGGAAGAAGTCGGAGAAGCCGCCGCCGAAGAGGTCGTCGAGGTCGTCGACCTCCACGTGCATGCCGCCCGGCATGTCCCCGACCCATTGCGACCAATCGAAGCCGCCCGGCCGGCCGCCCGTCCGCTGCCAGGCCTCGTACGATGCCCCGAGCTGGTCGTACTTGGCGCGCTTCGCCGGATCGCCGAGCACCTCGTAGGCCTCGTTGATCTCTTTGAAGCGCTCCTCGGCGCGCGAATCGCCGGGGTTCTTGTCGGGGTGGAACTGCACCGCCAGCTTGCGGTAGGCTCGCTTGATGGCCTTGCCGTCGGCGTTGCGTTCCACCCCCAGTACTTTGTAGTAGTCCTTGTACTCCACCGGCTTGCCCTCGAGTCCATTCTAAAGTCCGCCCGGAAGGGCCGTCAAGGACGGCCCCGTGCCCTTGGTTTCCCTTCGGGAGGCTTCACGGTCGCTCCGGCCCCACCGGCACTCACGTGCCAGGTGATAGCTGACGGCTGACAGCCGACAACTAGGAACTTCCGCACATCCGTGACGCGAAGTCTTCCATGCTATGATACCCGCATGAATGCCGTCCCCCAGCGTGAGCGCGTGCTCGTGGTGGACGAAGACCCCGATGTCCTCGACCTGCTGGCGCGGCAAGTCCTCGAACCGATGGGATACCTGGTGGCGACGGCCGATGATGCCGGAGCCGCCATCCAGCAGGCCCTCAACTTCAATCCCGATCTGATCGTCGCCAGCCTGACTCTGCCCGGATTGTCCGGGAAAGACTTGTTGGTCGCGCTGCGGTCTCAGGGCATGGACCTGCCGATGCTCGTCACCGCGGCGGAGGGGATGGAAGGCGACGCCATCCAGGCCTTTCGCCTCGGGGCGCGCGACTATCTGGTCAAGCCGCTGCGCGAGGCGGAGGTGGTCGCCGCCATCGAGCGGGCGCTCAACGACGTGCGCCTGCGCCACGAGCGCTCCCAGCTGGCGGACGAGCTGGCCGAAAGCAACAGCCAGCTCGAGCGCCGCGTGCGCGAACTGACCACGCTCTACGGCATCGGCAAGGCCGTCACTTCGACGACGCATCAGGCCCAACTCTTCGCCAAACTCGTCGAGGGCAGCCTGTATGTGACCGAAGCCGACATGGGATGGGTGCTGCTGCGCGACGAGGGCTCCGAGCAGCTCATCCTGCGGGCGCAGAAGAACCTGCCCGCGGCGCTGGCGGGGAAACTGCATCAGGTCTGGGACGACGGGGTCAGCTCCCTCGTCATGCTTTCGGGTGAGGCCTTGAGCATCCACGGGGAAGGCCTGGGCCAGTTCAAGCTGGCCCGCTTCGGCAAGGCCGCTCTGATTGCGCCCATCAAGGTGCGCGAACAGGCCATCGGCGTGTTGTGTGTGGCCCGGCAGGACCCGCGGCCGTTCTCGGACCGTGAGCAGGCGATGCTCGAAGCCGTGGCCGACTACGCCTCCATTTCGCTGGTCAACGCCCGGTTGTTTCACGAGCTGGAAGGGCGCGCCCGCAACCTGCAGCAAATGATCGACAAGGTTCAAGGGGGTGACGACGTGCGCCGCGGAATACATTCCCTGCTCGGCCAGGTGGAATCGGCCCTGGGGGAGAGGGACGCCGCGGCGTGGAAGGCGGCGCTGGAAACGGCGCGCCGCGGCCTCGAGTCGCTATTGCAGGCGGCCGACAGCCCCGCACCTGAGGCGGAGGCCGCTGGACGATAGAGCCCGGCCCGCGAACGGACCGGTCCTGGAATGCCACCGACCCTCATTCTCGTCGCCGACGACAGCCGTGAGATTCGAGAGTTCCTTGAACGTTCGGTGCTGACACCGGCCGGCTACGGCGTCCACACGGTCGGCGACGGGATGTCGGCTCTGACGCTGGCGCGCGAACTTCGCCCCGACCTCGTTATCACCGATCTGCAGATGCCCGGCCTGTCCGGGATCGACCTGATCCGCCGCTTGCGCTCCGACCGGCCGTCGTTGCCGATGATCCTGATCACCGGAGAGGGCTCGGAGGCGCTGGCGGTGGAGGCGATGCGCGCCGGCGCCACCGACTACATGACCAAGCCCTTCGAAGCCGAGCAGATGCTGGCGGCCGTGGGCCGAGCGCTGGCCGAGGGCCGGCGCTGGGCGACTTTGGAGAAAGGCGTCCAGGACGCCCGGGCGACCGCCGGCTCGCTGGAACAGCGGCTGGGCGAGCTCGAATCGCTGGCCAAGATCGGGCGCACCGTGACGGCGACGCTCGACCTCGATCCGGTCCTGACGGCCGTCGTCGAGGCCGCCGTGCGTTTGACGCGCGCCGAGGAAGGCAGCCTGCTGCTGCTCGACCCGGACTCGGGCGAGCTGTACATGCGGGCATCGAAGAACTTCGACGAGGAATTCGCCCGCACGTTCCGGCTGCACGTCCAGGATTCCCTCGCCGGCCAGGTGATCGCCACGGGCCAACCGGTGGTCCTCGACGAACGCTCGCCCCAGAAGATCAAGACCTCCTACCTGGTCCATTCGCTGCTCTACGTGCCGCTGGCGGTGCGCGGCCGGCGCATCGGGATTCTCGGCGTCGACAACCGCAAGGCCGGCCGGACCCTGGCGGCGGAAGACCTGACGGTCATGACGGCCCTGGCCGACTATGCCGCCATCGCCATCGACAACGCCCAGCTCTACCAGCACACCGAGACCGAGCGGCGCCAGCTCGAGACGATCCTGACCCAAACCGAGAGCGGCGTGTTCGTCCTGGACACGGAGAACCGCCTCATCCTGGTGAACCGGGCGGCGCGCCAGGCCTACGGCATCGACGGGGACGTGGCCGGGCGATCGGTCGTGGAGGCCATCGACGACCCCGAGTTGCTGTCGTTGGTGCGGGCGCCCGGGAACCAACCACGCCGCGAGGAGCTCACCGTCCGCGACGGCCGCGTCTTCCACGCCCAGCGAACGCTGATTCCGGGCTTGGGCCAGTCGATCGTGATGGACGACATCACCCACCTCAAGGAGCTCGACCGCATCAAATCGGAGTTCGTGACGACCGTTTCGCACGACTTGCGTTCGCCTCTGACAGCCATCCTCGGATACGTCGAGCTGATCGAACGCGCCGGTCCGGTCACCGACCAGCAACGCGAGTTCGTCCGGCGCGTGCGTTTGAGCGTCGAGCAGATCACCAGCCTGGTGAGCGACCTGCTCGACCTGGGACGGATCGAGGCCGGCCTGGATGCCTCCAAGGAGAAGACGCCGCTGGCGGTGTTGGCGCGCTACGCCGTCGACGGGCTGCGCAACGCCGCTGAGGTCAAACAGATCTCGGTGGAGATACACCTGTCGGACGATCTGCCGATGGTGACCGGCGACCCGTACCGCCTGCGGCAGATGATCGGCAACCTCTTGGAGAACGCCATCAAGTATTCGGCGGCCGGAGGTCGGGTCGAAATCTCAGCCGACGGTGAGGGGGATCAGATCATCCTGAGGGTGCGCGACAACGGCCCCGGCATCCCGGCGTCCGAGCAGCCGTACCTGTTCGACAAGTTCTTCCGGGCGAGCAACGTACCGGACGACGTCGCCGGGACCGGGCTGGGGCTGTCCATCGTCAAGTCCATCGTCGACAACCACCACGGCCGCATCTGGGTGGATTCCAAGCTCGGAGAAGGTTCGGTCTTCACGGTGGTCCTGCCCAAGGCCGCGGACTGAAGAAGCCATCAGTCGTCAGTTATCAGTTCTCAGTTCTCAGTCAAGAGACTCGGAGCTAGTAGAGCTCTCTGGCTCTTACGGATGGCTGACGACAGGTAACTGATGACCTGCTCGTTGAAGGCCCCCCGGGAAGAGAGGCAATCACAGTCTTCAGTCAAGAGCCTGGAGCCCGTAGAGACCTCCGGCTCTCACTGATGACTGATGACTGACGACTGATGACTCGGTGGCTTAAAAGCGCCTCCGCCGGGGCGGTGAGGGGGGTAACCCGGCGGAGGCATTCGCCAAAGGAGGAGACAGCGATGAGCAGTGGGGTGCCCCGTCAATGTCTCCGGAGACTATAATAGCCGCGGCCGAAGAGAGGCTGTCACTGTCGAAGGTCACGTGAGAGTCGTGACGTTGCTCGCCGCCCCGACGCCGTCGACTTCGGCCGCCGCATGACCCAAAGCGCTGAACTCCGCCGTCGCCTGCAACGCCTGGGCCGTCGCCGACCGGGCGAGGCGCGCGTTGAGCCCCGCCTCGAAGCCGCACCGTCGGCCGGCGAAATGTTGGCCGGCGAAGAAGTCCCGACACCCTCCGGCTCGGCCTTTCGCCGCCAAGCAACCTACCCCGCCGACTATCTCCACGGCCGGCGACCGCTGGGCCGACTGTTCGATTTCGACTCGCGGCTGGCCGCCGATCTGGCGCGACAGCCCGGCCTGGGCGAGCTCGCCTATGACCGCCTGCTGTTCCTCGACACCGAGACCACCGGGCTGGCGGGCGGCGCGGGTACGCTGGTCTTCCTCGTCGGCCTCGGCCGATTCACCCCCGAGGGCTTCCGCCTGCGCCAATACTTCCTGCGCGATCCGGCCGAAGAGGCCGGGATGCTGCGAGCGCTGGCAGAGGACCTCGAAGAGACGTCCGGTTTCGTCACGTTCAACGGACGTGCCTTCGATCTGCCTCTGCTGGAGATGCGCTACGGGATCGGGCTGAGGCGCCGCTGGAGCCTCTCGGCGCGGCCGCACTTCGATCTGCTGTTTCCGTCGCGCCGGCTTTGGCGGCGCGCCCTGCCCGACTGCACCCTGGGGACTCTCGAAGCGGAGCTCCTGGGTGTGGAGCGGACCGAGCAGGATGTGCCGGGCGCTCTCATCCCCGGCTTGTACCTCGAATACCTGCGCAGCGGCGACACGACCGCCATGGCGCGGGTCCTGTATCACAACGCCGTCGACGTGCTGACGCTCGTGGGCCTGGCCTCGACCGTGCTCGAGCGGCACCAGATGCCGGGTGAGGCGCTGACGAGCTCGGAGGCGCTGGCCGTGGCGCGATGGCACGCCGAACAGGGCCGGCACCAGGCCGCCGAGGCGGCGCTGCGTCACGCGATGGACGAGGCCCGTGGGTTGGAGCGCCAGGAAGCCTTGAGAGCCTTCACCAACCTCCTGCGATCGCAGCGCCGGCGCGGGCATGCCCTCGAGGCCCTGGCGGCGTGGAGCGAGTTGTCGCCGGACAATCCCGAGCCCTGTCTGGAAGCGGCCAAGTACTACGAGTGGGAAGCCCGCGATCAGGACCAGGCGCTGCAATGGGCGGATCGGGCGCGCCAGGCCGTCGAGCGCTGGCCCGACGGTTGGCGCCGCCGTGAAGCCCTGGCGGCCATCGACCACCGCATCGGACGCCTGCTGGCGAAGCAGTCGGCGCGAGCCGCACCCCTGGTGGCGTGACCTCGGCGAGTCCCTCCGCCTTACCCCCTACCCCTGAGGAGTCTGAATGACTGCGGGGGTCACGTTCAAGCAGGGGGAGGGGTAGGGGTGGGGGTCAGGTGAAACCGGATGTGCGAGGCGCGCAAGGGCGGGCTCGAAGAGAGGGGGAGCACCGGTCCCCGCGCTTTTGATTGTCCATCTCTTGCCCCGGGCAGAGGCCGGACGGAAGCGAGTCAGGTTCAAGCAGGGGGAGGGGTACCGGTGGGGATTCGAGGACCCTCCTGCGGGTGGGTCGGGAGGGGCTTGTCCCTCCCACTAGCCTCCCGCCAACCCCCAGCGGTCGCGCACGCGCCGCTCCACTTGCCCGAAGAGCAGTTGATCGGTGAGCAGGCCGACGGTGATGATCACCAGCATCACCGCCACAACGCGGCTCATGTCATTGAGCTCACGTCCCATCGTCAGCAAGGCGCCGAGGCCAGGAAGGGTGTAGAGCAATTCGCCGGCCATCAGCGAACGCCAGGCGAACGACCATCCGAGCTTCATGCCGGTGATGATCGACGGCAGGGCCGACGGCAGAATCACGCGGGGATAGAGCTGCCAGCCCCGCGCTCCCAGGTTGCTCGCCGCGCGCAGATAGATCGGGGGCGTGTTGCGCACCCCGTCCTCCGTCGCCTGGGCGATGGAGAGGACCGAGCCCATCACCACGACGAACAGAATGGCGGACGGGTTGAGGCCGAACCACAACAGCGCCAGCGGCAGCCAGCAGATGCTCGGCAACGCTTGCATCCCCATCACCACCAGCCCGAGGGTGTCCTTCACCCAGCGCAAGCGCGCCATCAACAAACCCAGCGTCAGGCCGACGACCAGGGAGATCAGGTATCCCTCGATCAGGCGGCCGAGGCTGCCCCGAATGCCGATGAGGAACGTACCGTCGCGGAATCCCCTAGCCAACGACTCGAGGACCTGGCCAGGAGTCGGAAACAGATAGGTGGGCCAGAGACGCAGCAGCGCCAGGGCCTCCCACAAGGCCACCAGCCCGAGGAAGAAGCCGATCCGACGGATCCAAACGATCCGGCCGCCGGGGCGGATCGAGCGTCGCGGCGCGAGACTACCGCTGGGCATGGTCATCGGTCACCTCGCCGGCGAGGCGCAGACTGAGGGCAATGCGGGCCGCCTCTTCGGCAGTTTCCAGATCCTCCACGTGGCGCGGCCGGGGCAGATGGATGCGGTGCTCAGAGACAATGCGTCCCGGCCGGGGTGAGAAGACCAGCACGCGATTGCCCAGGACGACGGCCTCGCGGACGTTGTGGGTGACGAAGATCATCGTCTTGTGCGTCGTCAGCCAGACTTCCTGCAGCTCCTGGTGGAGCCGCTCGCGCGTCATGGCATCGAGAGCGCCGAAAGGCTCGTCCAGCAAGAGCACCGCCGGATCGACGGCCAGGGCGCGCGCCAGCGCCACCCGCTGGCGCATCCCGCCCGAAAGTTGATGAATCCAGGCGCGCTCGAAGCCCTGCAGGTGAACGGTGCGCAGCAGCCCCTGGGCCCGCTGCTCGCGCCGCTCGCGCGAGAGACCTTTCATGCGAAGCCCGAACTCGACGTTTCCCTGGGCGGTCAGCCACGGGAACAGGGCTCCGTCCTGGAAGATCAAGACTCGATCCGGATCCGGCGCGCTGACCGGCTGCCCGTCGGCCAAGACCTGGCCATGCGTCGGCGGCTCGAGCCCCGCCAGGATGTACAGCAGGGTCGTCTTGCCACAGCCGGAGGGACCGACCAGGCAGACGAATTCCCCGTCGTCGATCGTCAGGTCGATGCGACCGAGGGCAGCCAGGGGTCCGTCCCGCGTCGGGAATTCCTTCTCGACAGCCTGAATCTCGAGACTCATCGCATCCCCGGGACGGGCTTGAGCTACTTCACCGCCGGCAGGCCGCCTTCGGCCAGCACGTCGTTGAGAAGAGAGAGATCGTAGATGCCGCTGAGGTCCGGCGGCTCCGAGAGAAATCCCGCGTCGAAGGCGCCTTGGGCCGAGGCCAGCAGCGACGTCGAGATGGGATCCCACGTGGGGCGAAGGCGCGACCAGGCCATGGCGATCACTTCGGGGGACAGCGTGTTGCCAGTGAGGCGTTCGATTTCAGTGTTGACCAGCGACTGGGCCTCCTCGGGGTGGTCGAGGATCCACTGGGTGACGGACACGTGGGCGTCGAGCCAGGCGCGAACCAGGTCGGGGTGTTCCTGAAGGAATGCCGTTCGCACGATGATGTGGGCGGTGACGAAGTCGCCGTCGGGCCAGAGGTCGCGCTCGTCCAGGAAGAGCGTCCCGTTGCCCTCGACGATGAGGCGGCTGGCCCACGGTTCCGGGACCCAGGCGCCGTCGATTTGGCCCAGCTTGAACAAATCCAGAATCTGCGGGTTGGCCGTGGGTACAACGTCGACGTCCCCGCCGTGCTCGACGGTGTTCAGCCCGTTGTTGACCAGATAGGCGCGCAGAGCGACGTCCTGGGTGTTACCCAGTTGGGGGCTGGCGAGGCGCTTGCCATGGAGGTCGGCGGCGGTCTGGATGTTCGCCTCCGGCCGCACGACAAACGCAGCGCCGGCGCTGGTTGCTCCGGCGACGATGCGCAGCGCCTCGCCGTCGGATTGGACGTAGCCGTTGATCGCCGGGTTCGGGCCGATGTACGACAGATCGATCTGACTGGCGAACATCGCTTCGATGACCGAAGGGCCGGCGTTGAAGGTCGTGGCCTGGATGGTGACGTCGGGACCGAGCGCCTGCTGGAAGTCGCCCCGGGCCATGCCGATCAACGCCTGCGAATGGGTGATGTTGGGGAAGTAGCCCACGCGGATCGTGGTCGCCGCGGAGGGGCCTTGGGGCGAGGCCGCCCGCGGGCCGCATGCCCCAAGGCTCAAACCGACGAGCAGGAGGAGAGCAGGGGCGGCGATGTTGGGTCGATGGTTCATCCGTTGTGGCTCCCTGCGGGAGGTTGGAGGATGGGCCGGCGTGGGCCGCCGGATGGAGCCTCAGCTCGAACTGAGCTCGAGTTCCTGTCGCACCGCGCGGTACAGATGCTCTGCCTTCAGTTCGCCCAGAGTGTAACAGGGACCGCCGAGGCGCTCGGCCAGGGCCGTGGCCAGGCCCTGGTCGAAGGCGGCATGTTCCATGTTGATGACCACCGAACGGACATGGCTCTCGTGCAGCATGTCGGCGATGCGATGCGCCTCTTCCTGAGGGGGTAGGTCACTCATCGAGACATTCCCGGCCCCGTCCGTCAGCAGGATCATCAGCGGGAGGGTATCGGGATGGAGTAGTTTCTCCTGCTGAAACGTCTCGTAGGCAAGTTTGAGTCCGGCGGACAGCGGCGTCTTGCCGCCGACGGGGATGTCGGCCAACGCCTTTTGGGCCAGTTGAACCGAGTTCGTCGGCGGCAGCACGGTCAGGGCGCGGTCCTTCTGGAAGACGACCAGGCCGACGCGATCACGCCGCTGGTAGGCATCGGTGAGCAATGAGACGATGGCCCCTTTGGTGGCCGACATGCGCTCGGCGACGGCCATCGACCAGGAGGCGTCGACGACAAACAGGATCAGGTTGGCGGCCTTGCGCACGCGAACCTTCTGCTGGAGATCGGAGGGTTCGATGGCGAAGGCGACCGGGCGCGCCTCGCGGCGGCGCTCCTTTTGGAAGGGGGCGGCCGCCCTCAGGGTGGCGTCGAAGGCGATGTCTTCGTGGAGACCGTTGGCCGGCCGGGCCATGATGTAGCGCCCGCGACGACGATCGGTGCGCGTCTGGGTGCGTCGGCCGCCCTGGCGTCGCGTCATCTTGTCCAAGGGGTTCTCGATGCGGCGGGGGGCGAAGACCTCGCCGGTCTTGACCCGGTCGCCGCCCTCCCACCAGCGGGCGGACAGACTGGCGGTGACCGGCTGCTGCCCGGGCTCGACCTGCCCGCGAGCTTCCTGCTCGTCCGCGCCCTCGCGGGCTACGCTATGCGGGCGACTTTTTTTGGGGCGCTCTCGTCCGCCTCGCCCGGGGCCGGTGCGGCCTCGCCTTCCTCACCGATCTGACTCTGGACCTGCTGGATGCGGGCCTGCAGGTCGTCCAGATGGACCTCGACCTGCTGAAAGGGGCCGCGGCGCAGGCGGTGGGGCAGGGCCAGCTCGGCCGCCAGGGCGATGTCACGCGGGGTGATGGAGGTGCGTCCCTCGAAGGCGGCGTGCGCTCGGGCGGCCTTGAGGATGACCAGGTCGGCGCGGTGTCCATCGACCTGGAGCGACGACGTCAGCGCGGCGATGGCCAGCAGGTCCCGCTTGGAGTAGGTGACCTGGTCGACCAGGCGGCGGGCCTCCTCGATCTCGTGCGAGAGGGTGTTCTCTTTATCGAGCCAGGTGGTGCGGAACGTCTCCGGATCGGCCTCGAACTCCAGGATGCGCTCCATGATGGCGATGCGGTCGCGCGCCTCGCGCAGGCCGTGGATCTCGACCGATAGGGCGAAGCGGTCCAACAGCTGCGGCCGCAGGTCGCCCTCCTCGGGATTCATCGTCCCCACCAGAATGTAGCGGGCCGGATGGGTGAAGGAAATCCCTTCCCGTTCGACGATGTTCATCCCCAGAGCGGCCGAATCGAGCAGGACGTCGACGACGTGGTCGTCGAGCAGGTTGACTTCGTCGATGTAGAGCAGGCCGCGGTTGGCGGCGGCCAGCACGCCGGGCTCGAAGTGCCGCTCGCCTTCCTTGATGGCGCGCTCGATATCCAGCGTCCCGACGACGCGGTCCTCGGTGGCCGAGACGGGCAGGTCGACGAAGGAGGTGCGGCGCAGGGCGACGGGGAGCTTTTCGCCGGCGGCCGAACGCTCGCGGCACTCGGTGCACCAGGTCATGGGCTGATCGGGGTCACAACCGAAGCGGCAATCGGCGACGACGCGAACTTCGGGCAGCAAGGCGGCCAGCGCCCGGGCGGCGGTCGACTTGGCCGTGCCCCGCTCGCCGCGGATGAGTACGCCGCCGATGCGCGGGTTGACGGCGTTCAGGATGAGCGCCCGGCGCATGCGCTCCTGGCCGACGATGGCGGTGAACGGGTAGATGGAGGCCACAGCGGCATTATACCGCCTGGTGCGCAAAGACAATTCGTCCACAGCTCGCAGCGATTCGACTGCCGGCCTCACCCCCAACCCCTTGTCCGCTGTGTAGCCAGCCTCTTGAAGGTCGCTCGTGGCGGAGAGGGGGTGGAGACGAAGGGGGGCGGAGGCCCTTGGCCCCCGCCCCCCTCGAGGAACTCTCCCCTCCCCCGGCAGAGAATCTCAACGTGACAATTCGCGCATGCCGGAGGAGGGGTCGGGGGTGGGGGTGGGGTCCCGGAGCTCGCAGAGGTCACACACACGAGACGGCAGGGGAAAAGCTGCGCCGTGGAAGGATGTGTGGCAGCACTCCCGCATCGATCGGACAGGCGCGCCATGGACAAGAGTCGCAGTCTCCCCTTATAATGCGCGCATCCTGGTTACAGAAAGAGTCGTCTTCATGGAGCCGAACGACAAGCCCATCGGGGAGCCGGCTGTCCCAAGCCCGGACTCGCACCCGATGGATGCCTTCCTTGAAGGGGAGGCCTACGGTCTCGACAGCCCCCGCCGCGGCGAGCTGCGTACCGGAACGATCGCCCGCATCAGTGGCGGCGACGTCCTGGTGGACATCGGAGCGAAGTCGGAGGGGATGATCCCGGCCTCCGAGGTCGAGCAGATGTCCGAGGAGCAGAAGGCCAACCTCGTCGTCGGGCGCGAGATCCCGGTCTACATCGTCCGCACCGGCGACCGCGATGACGGCATCCTGTTGTCGGCGCTGCGGGCCATGGAAGAAGGCGACTGGACCCTGGCCGAGGGCCTGCTGGGGTCTCAGGACGTCTATGAGGGCCTCGTCGGCGGCTACAACAAGGGCGGCCTGATCGTCAAAGTGGGCAACCTGCGCGGTTTCATTCCGGCGTCGCAGATCAGCCTGGCGCGGCGGAGACGCTCCGAAGGCGAGACGCCCGAGAAGCGCTGGGGCAAGATGGTCGGTGAGCCGATCCTGGCGAAGGTCATCGAGGTCGATCGCCGGCGCAACCGCCTGATCCTGTCGGAACGGGCGGCGGCGCGCGAGGCCCGCAAGGCGCTCAAAGAGCGCCTGATCACCGAGTTGCAGCCCGGGGAGGTGCGCCCCGGCCGGGTGATCTCGATCGCCGACTTCGGCGCGTTCGTCGACATCGGCGGCGCCGACGGCCTGGTCCACCTGTCGGAGATCTCGTGGAAGCGAATCGCCCACCCGCGCGATGCTCTCGAGGTCGGCCAGGAGGTGCAGGTCAAGGTCCTCAGCGTCGATCCCGAGCGGAAGCGCATCAGCCTGTCGATGCGCGAGCTCCTGCCCGACCCCTGGGAGACGACGGTCGAGTCTCTCCAGGAAGGTCAGCTGGTCGAAGGAACGGTGACGAAGCTGACGAAGTTCGGCGCTTTCGCCAGCCTCAAGGTCGCCGGCGACTACGAGGTCGAGGGGCTGATCCACATCTCCGAGCTGGCCGACCGGCGCATCGAGCATCCCAAGGAAGCTGTGCACGAGGGACAGACGGTGACGCTGCGGGTCATCAAGCTCGACCGGCCGCGCAAACGCATCGGGCTGAGCCTGAAGCGCGTCGCCTCGGCCGAATACGCCGATCTCGACTGGAAGACGGCGGTGGACGAGATGACTCCGGGCCCGGCCCCGCGCGAGGACGTCGTTGAGGACTTCGACGCCGAACTCGAAGCGGAGGAAACCGACGACGCCGAAGCGCCGCCGGACGAGGCGCCTCCCGACCTAGACGACTCCGGTGGTGCTCCGCCGGAGACGGCCTGACCCTGCGACCGGGCGACGCCGCAAGGTGCCGCCCGGTTTGTGTCTCTGCCCGGGGGCGAAACGCGACCTCCTGGGATTCTGGTAGAATCCGACCAAGGCAGGTTGGTTTTCGCAAGCGGACAGAGGAGGACCCGTGTCCGACAAGATGCAACGGTTCACACAGCGGGCACGCCGCGTGCTGAGCCTGGCGCACGAAGAAGCCGAACGGCTGCATCACAACTACATCGGCACGGAGCACCTTCTCCTGGGCTTGATCCGCGAAGAAGGGGGCGTCGCCGGCCGCGTCTTGCGCGAGCTGGGGCTCGACCCGGCCCGCGTCAAGGAAATGGTCGAGCGCCTGACCGGAGTTGGCCGACACGCCGGAGGGCGCATCGAGCTGGCCCCCGGCACCGAACACGTCCTGCAGCTGGCGATCGAAGAGGCCCGCCGCATGGGCCATCACTACATCGGGACCGAACACCTGCTGCTCGGCCTGGTGCGCCAGGGCGAAGGCGTCGGCATGGACGTGCTGCGCCGTCTGGGCGTGACGCCCGAGCAGGTCCGTCGCCAAACCCGGCGCATCCTTCAGGAAACGCCGGCGCGTCAGGCGGCGGCTTCGCCGGTCGGCGGATCGGAACGCAAGGAACCTTCCGTCAAGACGCCCCTGCTGGATCAACTGGCGACGGACCTGAGCTCGCTGGCCGAGGCCGGCAAGCTCGATCCCGTTGTTGGGCGGCAGACCGAGATCGAACGCGTCATCCAGATCCTGGCCCGCCGCACCAAGAACAACCCTGCGCTGATCGGCGAGCCGGGCGTGGGCAAGACCGCCATCGTCGAGGGGTTGGCTCAGCGCATCGTCACCGGGGACACCCCGGAGCCGCTGCTGGGCAAGCGCGTCATGCAGCTCGACGTCGGATCCCTGGTCGCCGGCACGATGTACCGCGGCCAGTTCGAGGAACGCCTCAAGCGCGTCATCGACGAACTGAAGTCGTCCGGCGCGATCCTGTTCATCGACGAAGTCCACATGCTCGTCGGCGCCGGCTCGGCCGGTTCGTCGGTGGACGCCGCCAACATCCTCAAGCCGGCTCTGTCGCGCGGGGAGCTGCAGGTGATCGGCGCCACCACGCTGGATGAATACCGCAAGTACATCGAGAGCGACGCCGCCCTGGAGCGCCGCTTCCAGCCGGTGATGGTCGAGGAGCCCAGCGTCGACGAGGCGCTGGAGATCCTGCGCGGCGTCAAGCGCCCCTACGAAGACCATCACCGCCTGATCATCAGCGATGAGGCGCTCGAGGCTGCCGTCCAGCTCTCGGCCCGCTACGTCACCGACCGCTACCTGCCCGACAAGGCCATCGACCTGATCGACGAGACGGCCTCGCGCGTGCGCATGTACAAGAGCCCCGAAGCGCGCAACCTGAAGTCGACCATGGAGGAATTGCGCAACACGCGCCAGGCGCACGCCCTGGCGATGGAAGAAGCGCGCTACGACGACGCTCAGGAGCTGCTCGAGCACCAGGGCCAGCTGGAAGAGAAACTGCAGCAGCTGCGCGCCGGTTGGCAGCGCTCGGACGATTCGATCCGCGTCACGGCCCAGGACATCGCCGAAGTCGTTTCGATGTGGACCGGGGTGCCGGTGATGCAGATCGCCCAGGAGGAGTCGGAGCGCCTGCTGCAGATGGAGTCCGCCCTGCACGCCCGCATCGTGGGGCAGGACGAGGCCATCGAAGCCATCTCCAAGGCGGTCCGGCGCGCCCGAGCGGGCCTCAAGGACCCGCGGCGTCCGGTCGGTTCGTTCATCTTCCTTGGACCGACAGGCGTGGGCAAGACCGAGCTGACCAAGGCTCTGGCGCAGTTCCTGTTCGGGACCGAGGACGCGCTGATCCAGATCGATATGTCGGAGTTCATGGAGCGGCACACGGTCAGCCGGCTGGTGGGCGCGCCGCCCGGCTACGTCGGGTACGACGACGCCGGGCAGCTGACGGAGGCCATCCGCCGCCGCCCCTATTCGATCATCGTCTTCGACGAGGTCGAGAAGGCCCATCCGGACGCGCACAACATGCTGCTCCAGATCATGGAGGAGGGCCATCTGACGGATGCGCGCGGGCGGAAGGTCGATTTCCGCAACGCCATCATCGTCATGACCTCCAACGTCGGGGCGGAGCTGATCAAGAAACAGTCCCAACTCGGGTTCAACCTGCAGCGGGACGAGACCCTGGAGGACCGCCAGGCGTACGAGGACATGCGCAAGAAGTTGATGGAGGCCCTGCGCAAGGTCTTCCGTCCCGAGTTCCTCAACCGGGTCGACTCGATCATGGTCTTCCATGCCCTGAGCAAGGAGCAGATCGCTCTCATCGTCGACCTGGAGCTGGCCAAGGTTTCGCAGCGCCTGACCGAGCACCATATCACCCTGAAGGCGAGCGAGGCGGCGCGCGCGTGGCTGGCCGAGAAGGGATTCGACGCCGAGATGGGGGCGCGCCCGCTGCGGCGCGTCATCCAGAACAAGGTCGAGGACCGCATGTCCGACGCGCTGCTCGCCGCCGAATTCAAGCAGGGTGACCAGATCCTGGTCGACGTCGAGAATGACGAGATCGTCCTGCGACGCCAGGAGCCCGTCGGCGAAGGCCCGACCGAGGCGCTGCCAGCCGAAGCCTCGTCCTAAGCCGGGTCCGGGCTAGTAGGCCAGCATCGTAGGGGCGAAGCACGCTTCGCCCCTACGTTTTCTTCCGGGGCACGGTGCCGCTCCGCGATCGGTCGGTGCGTCTATAATCGACGGTCAGGGGTTCGCTTGATCTCCGTTCCGAGCGTGCTCGACCTCATTCGGCGTCAATACGTCCTGCCCTGGGACGGCCTGCACGGCGTGACGCACTGGGGCCGCGTCCTGGAGAACGGCCGGCGGCTGGCGGGCGAAACGGGCGCCGACCTCGACGTGCTCCTGCTCTTTTGCCTGTTCCACGACGCCTGCCGATTCAATGATGGTTGGGACAAAGGGCACGGCCGGCGCGGCGCCGACCTGGCGGCATCCCTGCGCGGCGAAGCCTTCGATCTCGAGCCGCGCCGCTTCGATCGGCTCTATCAAGCATGCGCTTTGCATACCGACGGGCTGACCGAAGGCGACATCACGCTGCAGACATGCTGGGATGCCGACCGGTTGGACCTGGCGCGCGCCTCGATCTTCCCCCGGCCGGATCGGCTCTGCACCCCGGCGGCGCGCCGGGCCGAGATCATCGCCTGGGCCACCGAGCGCAGCCTGAAGCGAGACGTGCCGTCATGGTTGGCCCTGGAGTGGGGGCCACAGGACAGGGCGGTCTAGACACCTCGAAAGGAACCCCTTGGCGCGAGTCCGTGTCCACTACGTTTGCCAGCAGTGCGGGCGCAGCGCCGCCCGGCCGCTGGGTCGTTGCCCGCAGTGCGGCGCGTGGAACAGCATGGTGAGCGAACCTCTGCCGTCGGCGAAACCGACGGCGCCGCACCGCTCAGAGGGCTCGCCCATTCGTCTGGCGTCGCTCAACGGCGACCCGGACGTGCGCTACCCGCTGCCGATGGAGGAATTCGCCCGCGTGCTCGGTGGCGGCGTGGTACCGGGGTCGCTGGTGCTGGTGGGCGGCGACCCCGGGATCGGGAAATCGACGCTGCTGCTGCAGATGGCGCTCGGCATGGCGAACGCCGGGCCGGTGCTGTACGTCTCGGGCGAGGAGTCGATCCGCCAGATCCAGGCCAGGGCCAGGCGGCTGCCGGGAGGCGCCGCGCCATCGGCGGAGTTGTACCTGCTGGCGGAGACTGACCTGGGGGCCATCCTGGCCCAAATCGAGGCCCTCCAGCCCCGGCTGGTCGTCGTCGACTCGATCCAGACGGTCCAGGTGCCGGAGCTGGAAACCGGAGCGGGATCGATCTCGCAGGTCCGGGAGGCGGCCTCGCGGCTTCAGGCCGTGGCGAAAGGCTCCGAAGCTGCCATCTTCCTTGTCGGACATGTGACCAAAGAAGGGGCGATCGCCGGACCCAAGGTGCTCGAGCACATTGTCGACACGGTTCTTTATCTGGAGGGCGACCCGCTGCATGCCTTCCGCCTTCTGAGGGCGGTGAAGAACCGTTTTGGAGCCACCACCGAGGTCGGCGTTTTCGAAATGCTGGAGGGCGGCCTGGTCGAAGTGCCCAATCCATCGGAGGCCTTCCTGGCGGAGCGCGTGCTTCAAGCGCCCGGATCGGCCGTGGCCGTCACTCTGGAGGGCACGCGGCCGCTGCTGGTAGAGGTCCAGGGCCTGACGAGTCCGACGGCCTTCGGGAATCCCCGCCGCACAGCCAATGGAGTCGACTTCAACCGGCTCTTGCTGACCCTGGCGGTGCTCACGCGGCGGGTCGGACTACCGCTCGGCGATCAGGATGTGTTCGTCAATGTCGTGGGTGGACTGCGCATCGACGAGCCGGCGGCCGATCTGGCAGTGGCTGTGGCCGTGGCTTCGTCGTTGCGCGACCGGCCGGTGCCCGCCGACCTGGCTCTGGTGGGCGAAGTGGGGCTCTCCGGCGAGCTGCGCTCGGTCTCGCAGCTGGGTCTGCGCCTGCGCGAGGCGGCGAAACTCGGCTTTCGGCGTGTCATCGTGCCCATGAGCGTGCGCGGCAACGACGCGCAGCCCGGAATCGAGCTCTTGGCCGTTCGTTCGGTTCGAGAGGCACTGAATCATGCGCTCGGGACGAGTTCCAGCGAAGCCGGAAGTGGCCGATGACAAGGAGTCCTTGATCTCGGACTTCCTTGTTAAGGATTCGATCCGCCATTCCGAATGGCCGTGGCACCCCATGGCGCGCTCCATAGATGTGGGGGCAGATGGGTGTCTTCGGTAGGGATGTGGCGTCACCTTCCGTCGAAGGCTTCAACACCACATCGAGCGAGGTCGGAGGCGACGCCGGCAGGCCGCGGGGATTCGTTAACGCGGAAGCGACGAGGTCGCTCGTTTGTTTTTAGGGAAGAGTAGGTCGCGCGTATTGAACCGCGGCTGGTCCTTTGTTAGAATGAATTTGTCGGGGGCAGGGTGCTGATCCGCAGTAAGGGAATGTCCAGCTAGCGCACTCGCACGGTGCGTCCCTCCCACCGCCACCAGAGAGATTTTCATTTCCATGTTCGATAGGAGGACGCGGCGGCGGCGCTCTCGACCACCGCCGTCGTTCCGTCCGGAGGGATACGCATGAATGCAGAGCGTGCCTGGGAAGCGGCGCTGGGGCAATTGCAGCTCGAACTGCCTCGCGCTTCGTTCGACACCTGGGTGCGTGATGCGGAACTGCTGGCCTACGAGGACGGTGCGTTCGTTTTCGGCGTGCAGAATGCCTACGCCCGCGACTGGCTCGAAGACCGGTTGCTGGCGACCCTGAAGAAAGTCCTGTCCGGTTTGATGGGCCGCACGGTGGAGGTGCGCTTCGTCATCTGGCAGCCGGACGCCGCCGACGAAGACACCTTCGAGTCTCTGCCCCCGGCGATAGCACCTCCAGCGCCGGGCTATCTGAACTCCCGCTATGCCTTCGAATCCTTCGTCGTCGGCGCGAGCAACCGCCTGGCGCATGCGGCCGCGTTGGCCGTCGCCGAGAATCCGGCCAAGGCCTACAACCCGCTTTTCCTGTATGGCGGTGTCGGGTTGGGGAAGACGCACCTGCTGCACGCCGTCGGCCACGCCTGCTTCACCGCCGGCTTGCACGTGCTGTACGTTTCCTCCGAAGAATTCACCAACGACCTGATCAACGCCATCCGGGCGCACACGACCGAGGCCTTCCGCGAGCGCTATCGGCGCATGGACGTCCTGCTGATCGACGATATCCAGTTCATCGCCGGCAAGGAGTCGACGCAGGAGGAGTTCTTCCACACCTTCAACACGCTGCACGGCCAGGAGAAGCAGATCGTCATCTCGTCCGACCGGCCGCCCAAGGCGCTGGTCACCCTCGAGGAGAGGCTGCGCTCGCGCTTCGAGTGGGGCCTGACGGCCGACATTCAGCCGCCGGACTTCGAGACGCGCCTGGCGATCCTGCGCTCCAAGGCCGAGCGCGCCGGTCGGACGGTCGAGTCGGAGTACCTGGAGATCATCGCCCGGCGCGTCCAGAGCAACATCCGCGAGTTGGAGGGCGCCCTGACCCGCGTCCTGGCGTTCTCCGATCTCAGCGGGGTGCCGCTGTCCAAGGACCTGGTGGAAGCCACGCTGGCCGACATGCAGGCGCGCCCCAGCGTTGTGACTCCCGATCGGATCATTGCCGCCGTCGCCGACCAATTCGGCGTCGACGAGGACCGGCTCCTGTCCAACGACCGCTCGCGCCAGGTGGCGCTGCCGCGCCAGGTGGCGATGTTCCTCATCCGCGAGGGGACGAACGCCTCGCTTCCGCAGATCGGCGAGGCCCTGGGCGGGCGCGACCACACGACCGTGATGTACGGTTGCGACAAGATCGCCAGCCTGTTGGAGACGGACGACGGCTTGCGTCGCCGTGTTTCGGCCATCCGCGAGACCCTCTACAACCGGGCCCACGCGCCGGCTTGAAGCTTCTCGGAGGGCCTTCCTCCCCATACGGTGACACGCGACCCTGGCGGGCCCGGCGGTCTTTGGCTAGTGTAGGGAGGCAAGCCGCCACCAAGACGAGCGTCGGGAGAGAAACGCGGATCCCCCATCGGAGCGACTCGTAGTCCGGGCCCCACGCGGCAACCGGCCGGCGCTCCCAACGTAGCCCGTCGTCCTCGGCACGCCCCTTCGGGGGCGGTTTGCTTTCGGCGGTGCGTTCAACCGCGCAGTACGCCGACCTGTTGTGCGACTCTGAGGTGGGAGCGCCCTCGGCTGGGCCTCCGCCAGGCAGGGCGGCGGTATGATGACGGGACGAGGTGGTGATGGCCCGGTGTCTGGCATTCGTTTTGGGAGCTGGAGGGGCGCGCGGGGCGCTGCAAGTCGGCGCCCTTCGGGCCCTGATCGAAGCCGGCGTCAAGCCCGACCTGCTCGTTGGCACCTCGGTTGGAGCGATCAATGCGGTCGGCCTGGGATTGTGGGGCGTGGACCTGGCCGGGATTGAAGCGCTCGAGCGGGTCTTCCAGGAGATGGGCGAAGCGAACCTGATGGACTCTCGCCTGGCCCGCGTGACGCTGCGGGCCCTATCCGGGCGCCCCAACCTCTACGGGAGCCGGCGGATTCGAGAGTACTTCGTGTCCAAAGGGATTTCCCCGACCCTCCGCTTTGACCAGATCGCCGATGTCCGCCTGGGCCTGGTCAGTGCGGACCTGGACTCGGGCCAGCCCGTGATCTACGGCCAGGAGCCGCGACAACGCGTCCTGGATGGATTGATGGCATCCATCGCGGTGCCGCCGTGGTTCGCTCCAACCCAGAAAGACGGCCACCTGATCGTCGATGGCGGCGCGCTCAGCAACCTTCCGGTGGAACCCGCCCTGAGCCTGGGCGCCACGTCGATCATTGCCCTCGACCTGAGAGATCCACGGCCCCTCCCCGGGACCGAACACGCGCTCATCCGGCTCGTGGGGAAACTCAGCTTTGCCCTGAGCCGGCGGCATGCGAGTCTCGAAACGGCCTTGGCCGAGGCCAAGGGAGTGCCGGTGCGCACCATCGAGCTGCGCAGCCCCCATGTATTGCCCATCTGGGACTTCAGCAAGTCGCGGGAGCTGTTCGAGATCGGCCATCGCCTCGCGACGCGCACGATCTCGAAATGGCGCGGCCGACCCTGGGCCGAACCGGCTAGGGGCGCTCGGCACGCCAACCATCGGTCGCCGGGCGCAAGCCGCTAGAGCAGGCTCACCGGATCGACGTCGATGGTCCAGCCCTCGGGCAGGTCGGGGGGCACGACGGGGGCCGGGTCGGGGCCCTTCAGCACGATCTGCCACCGGGCCAGGCCCCGCCGGCGGCTGTAGAAGCAGGGCACCGGTCCGATGATTTCGACGGAACCCGTCGCGGCCTCGCGGCGCATCCGTTGGGCCAAGGTCTTGCCTTCTCGTTCGGCGCGGGCATCGTTCGGGCGGGACCCGACCAGGCGCACCAGGCGGTTGAACGGCGGATACGCCAGCCCGCGACGCTGAGCCAGTTCCTCCCGATAGAAGGCTTCATAGTCATGGGCCGCCGCGGCGCGGATGGCGTGGTGTTCAGGGTGGAACGTCTGCAGGATCACCCGGCCGCCGAGCAGTCCACGCCCAGCCCGGCCGGCCACCTGCGAGAGCACCTGGAAGGTGCGCTCGGCGGCTCGGTAGTCGGGCAGGTGCAGGCCGGTGTCGGCCGAGACCACGCCCACCAGAGTCACCAGCGGCAGATCGAGACCCTTGGCGAGCATCTGGGTGCCGATCAAGACGTCGGCGCGGTGGGCGGCGAAGTGAGCCAGGATGACGTCGTGCGATCCCTTGCGCCGCGTCACGTCCCAGTCCCAGCGCAGCGTTCGGGCAGCGGGGTAGCGCGCTTCGACTTCGGACTGGATGCGCTGGGTTCCGGCGCCGAATTCGCGCACACGCGTGCCGCGGCAGTTGGGGCAGCGCGTCGGGCGCGAGCGCCGGTAACCACAGTGGTGGCAGACCAGATCGGCGCCCGCCTGATGGAAGGTCAGCGGTGTCCGGCAGCGCGGGCAGCGGGCGGCCCACCCGCAGTCGCGGCAAAAGACGTACGTCGCCGTCCCGCGCCGGTTCAGGAACAGAATCGCCTGGTGGCCGGCCTCGAGCGTCTGGGTTAGGGCGCGATCGAGCGCCCGGCTGAACAAGCTGCGGTTGCCCGCCCGCAGCTCCTGGCGCATGTCGATGACATCCACCGCCGGCAAGTCGATGGCGCTCGCCTCCGACTCCAGGTCGCGGTAGCGCGGCGAGACTCGCAGGCGCGCCGCCTCCTCGGCCAGTTGAGATCGGTGGCCGAGGATTCGCTGGGGCAGGCGCAGCAAGCGTACCTCGCCGCGTTCGGCGCGGGCGTAGGTGACGATGTCCGGCGTGGCCGTCCCCAACAGGCACACGGCACTCAGCCGCTGCGCGTACGCCTGCGCTGCCTGGCGCGCATGGTAGCGCGGCGGGTGTTCTTGTTCCTTGAATGAGTCGTCGTGGGCCTCGTCGAGGACGATCAGCCCGATGTCGGCCAGCGGGGCGAACAGGGCGCTGCGGGCGCCGATGACCACGTCGATCTCGCCCGAGCGGCAGCGTCGCCAGGTGTCGTAGCGCTCTCCTTCCGAAAGGCCCGAATGCAGCAGGCCGACCCGTCCCGGGAAGCGGGACAAGAAGCGCTGGACGGTTTGGGGAGTCAGGGCGATCTCGGGCACCAGGACCAGGGCACCGCGACCGAGCTTCAATGTTCTGGCCACGGCGTGCAAGTAGACCTCGGTCTTGCCGGACCCGGTCACCCCGTGAAGAAGGAAGGTGTCGTGGCGGCGGGCCTCCAGGGCGGGCCGGATCGCTTCCCAGGCGGCGGTTTGCTCTGTGGTGAGAGGAGGAGGTGGCGTCGCCACGGCGTGCACGCCAGCGAGCGGGTCGCGGGAGACTTCAACGTCGTCCCAGGCGAGG
>DATIFK010000076.1:0-12488 GCA_035455265.1 Anaerolineales bacterium | reverse complement strand
GGGTATGTGGCCTACAACGCCGGGTTGGCCCAGGGCGCCTCAGGCGCGGCCCAGGTCGCACCTGCGCCCGCGGTGCCCGCCCCGTTCTACGGCTTCTACCCGTACTACCCCTTCGGGTTCGGGTGGCTGAGCTGCCTGGCGCCAATCTTCTTCCTCTTTGTTGTCTTCGCCCTGTTCCGCCTGGTGGTCGGGGGCGGGATGGGCTGGCGGCGACACGGGCCGTGGGGCCCGGGCATGCATGGCCCATGGATGCCGGAGGAGATGCGCCGTCATTGGCAGGAGAAGGCCGAGGCCTGGCATCGAGAGATGCACGGCAGTGCCGAACCGCCTCGGAGCGGGGAAAAGACAGCCTGAGGCTTTGCCCACAGGCTAAAGCTCCCGGCCTCCAGCTTCCAGCCACCAGCCGTCCCACGACAATGGCTGGGAGCTGGAGGCTGGAGGCTCCCGTAAGGACACCCCGTTCGGGCCGCAAGGCCCGGCGGCCCGCCGGGGCGAGACGGCCGGGACGGTGTGGCGGCTGGCAGGCATCTGCGGTTGAATCCACCTGATGGCCACGATCCTCCTGGTCGACGATGAACCCAAGATCCTTCAACTGGGGCGGGACTATCTCGACCGCGCCGGCTATACCGTCGTCACGGCCGCCGACGGGGTGGCCGCCATCGCCGCCTACCACGCCCATCGGCCGGATCTCATCGTCCTGGACCTCGGCCTGCCCGGCGCCGACGGGCTGGATGTGACGCGCCAGATCCGCCGCGAGTCGAACGTGCCCATCATCATGCTGACGGCCCGCGGCGAGGAATCGGACAAGCTGGTCGGTCTCGAGTTGGGCGCCGACGACTACATGGTGAAACCGTTCAGCCCCAAGGAGTTGGTGGCGCGCGTGCGGGCCGTGTTGCGGCGGGCCGAGGGCGCCGGCCCATCAGCCGCCGACGTCTGGCGCGTCGGGGATCTGCACTTCGACGTGCCCCGCCTGCGCCTGACGGTCGGCGGCCGTCCGGTCGACCTGACGGCGACGGAGTTCCACCTCCTGGCGGCGCTGGCACGGCAGCCCGGCCGCATCTTCACCCGCTCGCAGCTGCTGGACGCCGTCCACGGCGTGGCCTTCGAGTCGTACGAGCGGGCCATCGACACACATATCAAGAATCTGCGCCGAAAGATCGAGCCCAACCCACGCCAGCCGCGCTACATCCTGACCGTCTACGGCGTCGGCTACCGTCTGGCCGAAACATGAACCCGGACAACGAAGAGCGTCCCTGGCGATCCCGGCCGCGCCTCCCGCGCCATCGCCCGCCGTGGTGGCCGGATGAGGCCGCCTGGCCGCCTCATCCGCCGCCTGGGGGTTGGCGACGGCACCGCATGCCGCGCTTTCTGGCGATGAGGTTGCTCGGCGTCTTGCTGTTCCTCTTGGTCCTTGGCGGGACAGCCTGCGTCGGAACTTTGTGGCTCCTCGGCCTCGTCGGGCCATCGCCCGCGGCGACGAGCGGTTTCCCTTGGTGGCTTGCGGCCCTTGCCATCCTGCTGCTGTTCGGCGTCCTCTCCGCCCTGCGGCGCCTGGCCCTGCCTCTCGGCGATCTGATCGACGCCGCCGAACGGGTGGAGGCCGGCGACCTGTCCTGGCGCGTGGCCGTGCGCGGTCCGCGCGAACTGCGCTCCCTGGCGCGGGCCTTCAACGCCATGCTGGACCGCCTGCGCCATACCGAGGACCAACGGCGCCGCCTGCTGGCCGACGTCACCCACGAGCTTCGCACCCCGGTAGCCGTCATCCAAGGCAACCTGGAAGCGCTGCTCGACGGCGTGTATCCGGCCGACGCCGACCACCTTCGCCCGGTGCTCGAGGAGAGTCAGGTTCTGTCGCGCTTGATCGACGACCTGCGCACCCTGTCGCTGGCCGAAAGCGGCGCCCTGCAGCTCCATCGCGAGCCGACGGATCTGGGAGTGCTGATCGGCGAGGTGGCGGCGTCGTTTCGCGCTCAGGCCGAATCTCTGGGGATCCGCCTCGAAACCGATGTGGATGACAACCTGCCGTTGGCTGAGATCGACCCGCTGCGCGTGCGCGAGGTGCTGGTCAACCTCACCGGCAACGCGCTGCGTCACACGCCGCGCGGCGGCGAAGTGCGCATCCGGGCGACCGCCAATCCGGTTGGCGCGGGCGTCGTGTTGGAGGTCCGCGATAGCGGGACCGGGATCGACCCCCGGGACCTGCCGCACATCTTCGATCGCTTCTACAAGTCGGCCGACTCGCCCGGAAGCGGGCTCGGGTTGGCGATCGCCAAGAACCTGGTGGTGGCCCATGGCGGCGAGATTCGGGCGGAGAGCCGGCCGGGGGCGGGCACGACGGTTGTATTCAACCTTCCGGGCAACGCCCGGGCGGGATGGTCTGCGGGCGATGAGGGAAGATTGCCTCTTGCCGACGGTGAAAAACGGTGATAGAGTCCCGCACTAAGGTAGCATGCAAGTTCTGTCTGGAAGTCGCAAGACCTCGGCCTGAGCTGCACGCGCTCGGGCCGAGTTTGGTTCACCCGGATACGCCGGACGAACCGGACCTCCGAAGAACAGGCAACTACCATCTTCTTGCCTACAAGGAGGCAAAGAAATGTCCGAGCGTATTCAGGGGACGGTCAAGTGGTTCAACAGTGGCAAGGGCTACGGCTTCATCGCCCGTGAGGGCGGCGACGACGTCTTTGTCCACTACTCGGCCATCCAGGGCGAGGGCTACCGCAACCTCGAAGAGGGCCAGCGCGTGGAGTTCTCCATCGTGCAGGGCCCGAAGGGGCTGCAGGCCGCGTCCGTGGTGGCCCTGTAACACACGACCGAAATCCGAACACGCGAGGAGCCCCCGGGAAACCGGGGGCTTCTTCTTTGTGTCGAGTCTCCAGCGCAGGCTGAAGCCTGCGCCTACCTTCCCAACCGAGGTAGCCGCAGGCTTCAGCCTGCGGCCTTGCGCGCCTCGGCCAGGAGCTCCGCCGCGCTGCGGCGGTTGGCCTCTCCCGATCCGCCAAGCATCGACGCCAGCTCCGCCAGGCGCTCGTCGTCCGACAGCGGACCGACCGTCGTGAAGGTTCGCCCGCCGCGTTGTACCTTCTCCACCCGGAAGTGCAGGTCTCCGTAGGCAGCAAGCTGCGGCAGGTGGGTGATGCACAGGACCTGATGCGTGCGCGCCAGACGGCGCAACTTGGCCCCCACGACGGCCCCCACCCGGCCACCGATCCCTTGATCGATCTCGTCGAAGATGAGCGTCGGCGTGCGGTCGGCGCGTGCCAGCACGCCCTTGAGAGCCAGCATCAGGCGCGAAGTCTCGCCACCTGAAGCGATCTTCGCCAGCGGCTTCAATCCCTCCCCGGGGTTCGGCGCCACCAGAAACTCGACTTGATCGAGACCCTCGCGCCCAAAGGCGACGTGCCGCTCGTCGGCCACGACGCCCGCCGGGTCATCCTTCCACTGACGGTCGAGGGCAAAGCGCGCTCCCGACATTTTCAGGTCCCCCAGCTCGCCTTCGATGCCTTTCGCCAGGCGGTCGCCGGCGCGCTCGCGTTTCTCCGAGAGAGCCCGCCCTCGTCGGCCCAACTCGGCCCGCAGCTCGGCTTCCTCCGCCTGCAACGCCTGGCTCCGCTCCTCGGCGTGCGCCAGCCCATCCAGCTCGGCGCGCGCCTTTTCGAGATGGGCCAGGACGTCGTCCGTTCCCGGTCCGTACTTCCGATGCAGCGAGTGAATCAGCTGGAGACGTTCCTCGACCTGCTCCAGGCGCCGTGGATTGAATTCGATCGATTCGCGGTAGGAGCGCAGCCGTCGCGCCAGGTCCCCAATCTGCTCCGACAAGGCCTGCGTCTCGGCTCCCAGGCTCGCCTGGCTGGCGTCGACGCGCGCCAGCGCCGCGGCGGCGTGGGCCGCCTGCCCGAGCAATGTCGCCGCCGAAGGTCGGTCGTCCAGGCCCTCGGACAGCGCACTGGCGGCTTCCTCCGCCAGCGTCGCCAGCTGCTCGGCGTTCGCCAGGCGCGTGCGCTCGTCCACCAGCGCCGTTTCCTCGCCCGGCCGCAACGCCGCCGCCTCGATCTCGGCGATCTGAAACGTTAACAAGTCGGCGCGCTGCGCCGCGTCGCGTTCGCTGCGGCGCAGGTCATCCAGCGCCTGGCGCACCTGCTTCCACCGGTCATAGACCTCACTGTAGGCCGCCTGCTCGTCGTCGACGCCGGCGAAGCGGTCGAGCAGGTGCAGATGCTCGCGCACCCGCAGCAGGCTGAGGTGCTCCGACTGGCCGTGAACGTCGACCAGCAGCTCGCCGGCCTCGCGCAACAGTCCCAGGTTGACCGTCCGCCCGTTGACCCGCGCCAGGCTGCGCCCTTCGCGGCGCACCTCGCGCCCAAGGTCGATCACCGACTCGTCTTCGAGCAGGCCTTCGCGCTCGAGGATCTTACGCAGTTCGCCGCCGTGCGGCCCGTCCAGCCGAAACGTGCCTTCGACCACGGCGGCTTCGGCCCCGGTCCGCACCATCGTGCTGTCGGCCCGGCCGCCGAGGAGGAGCTGGACGGCGTCGACGATGATCGACTTGCCGGCGCCGGTCTCGCCGGTGAAGACGACGAAGCCGGCATCGAGGCGTAGCTCGAGCCTCTCGATGATGGCGAAATCCCGGATGCGCAGCTCGATCAACATCGGTCGGTCAGAGTCGGATGCCCTGCAGGCGGTAGTAGAGCGCGCTGAGGATCAACACTCCGTAGATCAAGGGGAAAGCGGCCCCGAGCAGGGCGCTGCCCACCAGCCCGGCGCTGGCACCCCCGAAGGCCAGGATTGAAGTGACCACCGGGAACGCCGCGACCGGCAGCAGCCCCAGGGCGCCGCCCACAACCGCCCAGCGCCCCAGATAGCGGCTGCGCCGGCGGCGGACTGCCCAGCGCACGACCTCGGCCAGGCCCCCGCCGACGACCGGCGCGATCAAGAATCCCCAGATCCCCACGATACCCAGCAGGCTCGCCGCGAGCCCCGTCCCGATGGCCGACACGATCGCCGCCACCGGGTAATCGAGCGTCTTCGTCGTCTCGAAAACCGCCTGCTGGCCTCGGACGCATTCCCGGCAACGGTAGCCGACCGGAGTCAGCACGGCGCATTTGCTGCAGATCGGCTTCTCGCAGCGATTGCAGCGCAAGGTTGTGGCGACGGAGGGATGGTTGGCGCAGTACAGGGTCGCTTCGCTCAAGGCTCGCCCCCGGGGATCGGATTCTGATTCATTCGCCTCGTCAAGTTGCGGTAGAAGGTGCCCGGCTCCTCCAGTCGAACGAAATCCACGTTGTGGTCCCCCGCCCTCACGTCCACCGAATCGCCGTCGTGCAGGGGAAGGGGTGTCTGGCCGTCGACGCTCATCAGGGCTTGATGGTCGGTGGCCACGGTCAGGCGCAGCCGGGCGCCCTCGTCGAGGACGATCGCCCGATCGAAAGACAGGTGCGGCGCCACCGGAACGAGCACGATGTTGCGCAACGTGGGCGGGAGGATCGGACCGCCGGCAGCCAGCGCGTAGGCCGTCGAGCCGGTCGGTGTGGCGGCGATGAGAGCATCGGCGACGTAGGTGGTCAGGCGCCGCCCGTCGATCTCGGCCGTCAGCCGCACGGGCCGGGCTGTTTCGCCGCGGCCGATGACGCACTCGTTGACCACGTCCCAGCCTTGGCCCGGTCCTGCAGCCGAGATGTGCACGGCGCGCAGCGTCATGCGTTGCTCGAGCCAGTACTTGCCGGCCAAGACACGCTCGACGGTCGCCTGCCATTCGTCGCGCTGAGCCTCGATCAGGAAGCCGAGCCGGCCCAGGTTGATGCCCAGGATGGGGACGCCGGCCGGCGCGCACAGATGTCCGCCGCGCAGCATGGTGCCGTCGCCACCGAGCACAATCAACAGGTCGGCGCCTTCCTGCTGGACGAAGTGGCGGATGCGGTCGTCGTAGAGCGATCCGTGCACGACGGTGACGTCGCGCGAGGTCAGGAACTTCGAGAGGGATTCCGCCAGCTCGAGGGCATCGGGCATCGTGGGATGGGCGCCGATGGCGACACGGCGCGGCGAGGCGGGCATGGCGGCTATTATAGTGGTCAGGGGTGAGTGGCCAGAAGGAAGGCAGACGCCGACCACGGACCATTCCGGAAGGACACCGGGACGGTGTGGCCATTCACCTCCGACCACCCGCCTTCAGTCCAGTCGCTGATCGCAGGCATGTCGCACGCCGCAGGCCCGGCAGCGTGCCGGCGACTCGTGCGAGCGCGGCGGCGCCTGCGACTCGAACGATCGCATCGCCTCCAACGTTTCGAGCAGTTCCCTCTCCAAGGTATCCGTGTAGTCGATGGCGAAGGCCCGGTCGGCGTAGCGCAAGATGCCATAGGGCGGCCGTCGCGACGTCTGAGCCTGGACCAGGCGACAGTACGCCGCGAGCTGCAGCACGTGGCCGGGCAGCGGCCCGGCGTGGGCCCGCCCAGACTTGACCTCCACCGGGATGACCTGGCGACCGGCGCGAACGAGGTAGTCGGGCCGGCCAGTCAGATCGAGGACCGGATCGTAGAGCGGTGCCTCGACGTCCGTCAGGTGGACCGTGTCGATGGCGACGACGCGCCCGAGCGGAAGCCCGGCCCTGACCTGGCGCCGACCGCCGAGCCAAACGAGCAGCGCGCCGACGAGGAGGACCGCGAGCAGAAGGTATGGCATGGAGGTCGAGAGATTCATGAGCGGGATCGCCGGCGACCTGCCGGTTTCCAGTTCCCAGTTGCCAGTTTCCAGTTCGGACACCCGGGTGAGGTGGTCCTATCGGATACGGCTTGACTGGTGACTGGAAACTGGATACTGGCTACCAACCTCTGCTATCCAAGACCTCTCCACGTGATGTAGGCCGCCGCCCCGGTGAGCGCCAACAGGATCAGCGCGAAGCCGACCCAACGCAGGCAGCCGGCCGCCAAGACCTGCCGGCCGTGGCGCCGGTGCCATGCGGAGCCGACTTCCAGGGCGGCAACGTTCTCCGACGCGACGCCTCGGCCCGCGTACCACCAGGCGCGCGCACAGAAGACGTACGAAGAGATATCGGAGGCGCGTATAGCAGTCATCAGTTCTCAGTTGTCAGTCTTCAGTAAGAACAAATCGCGAATCTCCAGAAGGAAGGTTCTCGATCATGGACAGGGGTGAACTGATGACTGATAACTGATGACTCAGGTTCTTGGCAGCTTCCCTTCGACCCGGCCGAGAGCCGCCTTCAGGGTTTGCTGCTGGTAGGTGGTCGTCAGGTCGCCGCGGGTGCGTTCGACCACGCCCCGCACCATGTCAGTCGTTCGGCGCAGGTTGCCGGTCAGAGCATCGGGGAAATCAATGGTGACGAGCAAATCGTAGACGTCGTCCATAGCTGCCAGCAAACGCTCGGCCTCGCGGATGTCGTCTCGGCGCAGGATGTCGAGGGTCCGCCGGCGCAACTCGCCGGCCGCTTCGCCCAGGCCGCACAGGTAAGCGGCGTACTCGACCCCCAAATCGTCCGGATCGGGCAGTGGCTCGCCGCCGACCAGGGCGTAGACGATGCACGCCTCGGTGTACTCCTTGAGGGCGTCCTGGGCGTAGCCGGCGTGGTACAGGTCGGGGTAGGCGGCCAGCTCGCTGCGCAGCGAGTCGAAGAGCTGACGCGCTTGGACGATCGACTCCCAGGCTTGCGGCCGCTCGTCGCGGTGGACGGCGCGGATGGCATGGGCGCAGTGACGAATGAGGCTCCGCGAGGTCTGCAGGGCGCGGTCGCGCGCGGCGTTCTTGTCTTCCAGGTGCTGGCGGATGCGGTCGCCGATGGCGTCGAGGTTGTCCATCAGGAGTCCTCACCCGGCGGGGGTTCGGCCGGCGGCACCGGCGGTGGCCGGAAGAGATGTTCGGCAAGGCTAGGGTTTTCGGGAACGCGGATCTCGCCGAACTGAGCCTCGAAGCGGACCAGGTGCTCGCCCAGAGCGCGATGCAGCAATTTGGCGTTGAGCGGAGTCAGGATGACGCGAGCGCGCACGCGCGCCTGGGGGACCTGCGGGAGGATTTGCGCCAGGTCGATCACCAACTCGGACGGCGAGTTGGTGATCAGCGCGAAATTGGCGTAGATCGGCTCCAGGTTGGCCGGCAGCTGAATCTGAACACGTCCTCCGGCAGGTGGGGTGGGTGGGGGCTCGCTCATGTCATCTCCGTGGGGGAACGGAGGTTCCCCTTCGCGCCGTCCTGAGCTTGTCGAAGGGCGGGCGCGAAGGGGAACCAGAAGAAGCAGGCTAGAACGGGATCTCGTCTTCCGACTCGGGGGCGCCCACGCCGGGCTCTTCCGTGGAGGCTGCAGCCGCGCCGCCGTCGCCGGGTCCACCGAGGAAGCGCACGGTCTCGGCCGTGAGTTCGTAGGAGGCGCGCGGCGTGCCGTCTTGCGCGTTCCAGATGCGTGGGTTGCCGTTGTCATCCGGATTGAGGCGCCCTTCGACCAACACCTGGCGACCCTTGCGCAGGTATTGATGGGAGGCCTCGGCCTGCTTGCCCCACACCGAGACGCGGAACCAGACGGTCTGCTTGACCTGGTTGCCGGCGTTGTCGGTGTAGGTCCGATTGGTGGCCACCGACAGGTTGGTGACCGCCTGGCCGCTGGGGGTATAGCGCATTTCCGGGTCGCGGCCCAGGTTACCGACGAGGATGACCTTATGGAACATGGGGATCTCCTTACCGATGGGTTCAGGGTTCGGGTGCGGCCCGGGCGGCCGACTGGATCGATCGGTACCCACCGGTGATAGAACAAGTGTACTACAAGAGATCCTGCCTGTCAATCCCTGACCAGGCATCGCTCCCCGTAGTAGGATGATCCGGGAGACCTAGCAGAGCGCCCTCGCGCCCGCCCTGGCGGGAACCCTTGCCCGCGCGCCGGCGTCCCTATGGTTGGAATGAAGCTTATCTCGACCTCGATTCTCGTCCTCGCCCTGACGGCAGCCTGCGCCGGCGAGCCTCTGCTCAACCGCCCGGGGGCGGTCGCAGTACCCTCGCCTACCGGCCCGGGTACCGCCGACACTGCCGAGATCGCCGAACAGGCAAGAGTCGAGCTAGCCGACGCGCTTGGCCTTCGGCCCGATGAGATCGAAGTTGGGTCCATCGAAAGCGTCGACTGGCCCGACGCCGGCCTGGGTTGCCCGCAACCGGGAGTGGCCTACTCGCAGGTGGTCACACCCGGCTGGCGCGTCGAGTTGCTCGCCGGTAGCAGCACCTACTTCGTCCACACCGATCTCAAGCACCAGTCCGTGATCTGCACGGAACGGGGCGCCCCGGCGTTTCCGCTCCTGCCGGTCACTCCCGCCGACATCGACGACGGCCAACCCTGGATGCCGGTCGACTGAAGACGATCCTGGAACGTTCGGGCCCGCCTCCCAGTGGAGGCGGGCCCGTTGACGTCCCCAGCGGGAGCCCCTACTTCTTCGGCCCCTTGTTGGTAAAGGTGAACCCGTAAGTGTAGTCGGCGTATCCCGTGAAACCCTCAGGCGCGTCGAAGTTGACGATCATCACCGCCTGATCCGACCACTTGAGCACCTTATTCAGCTCGATCAACCCCGCCTCGGTCACATCGCCGAGCTTCATCGTGACGACGTTGTACTGGCGACCGTTCCCCTTGCCCTTGAAACCAACAAAGGTAACGGTGAAGTCGTTGTTGATGGGCTGGACCTCGGTGATGTCCATGAAGACGGAGGCGTCCGAGCCGTCCGAGATCAGGTCCCCATCGACCATGACGTTGTCGATGAACCAGCCTGCCTCGACCGTCGCCCAGTCGGTCACCTCGCGGAAGGCGACCAGGATCGTCTGGCCGGCGTAGGCCCCGAGGTCGAACGACTCCGGCACCCACGCGCCGCCGGTGGTCCCGGTGAACCCGGGCACGTTGGCGACGATCTTCGGGTGGGCGTCGGCGTTGTAATCGGAGCGCGTGTCGGCGTTGGATAGGCTGGTCCAGGTTTGTCCACCGTCGCTCGAGACCTGGACGAAACCGAAGTCCCAGGTTTCCTCCAGGTCGTACTTCGTGTCGAAGGTCAGCGTGCCGCCGCCGGTGGTCTCGAAGATGGCCCAGTTGTCCAACAGGTCGGCCGCCCCGCCCCACAGGACACTGCCGTCGGACGTCCAGCCGGTGGGGAAGGTGGAGTAATCGATCCCGTTGAAGGACAGCAGTCCGAGCGCCTTGGGGTCGCCGGGGATCCAGATGAAGTCGCCTCCCCAGGGCGGCGCACCGGGCGTGTCGTAGGCCTCCGGGTTGGGGGCCGCCGGCGTGCCCACATTCAGGTTGAAGGTTTCGTTCTGAAACTCGTAAAGCCCGCCGTTGGGCTTCTTGGAGTCGATCAGCAACGCCACCTGCCAGGCGTGGAACACCTCGGCGAAGTCACGCGCCACATGTCGGGCGTCCAGCGTTGACTGAACACCGGAAATCCCGCTGTCCGGATTGTGGAACAGAGCCTGCGTGAAAGCTTTGCCGAATTGCTCGTACAGATAGAGCTGGAACATGTAGGCCTGGCCGTAGTCGGTCAGGATCTCCAGGTCCCCCTGATCGCCCCACACGGTGAGCGAATTCTCCGGGTTGCTGGCCGCCGGGCCGATATGACCGGCCAGGGCCGGGTGGTAGCCCACCAGGAACTCGGCGAAGTCCGACATCCCTTCGTTGATGAAGTTCTCCTCGTCCGAGTCGTAATCGTCGTGGAGCAGGTGCTGGTATTCGTGAGCGAAGACGCCCTCATACAGGAACGGCCGCGCCGCCGAGGGGCCGGTCCGGTTGGCCCAGTCGTAGGCGTCGATCGACATCACATTGCGGTCGAAGTAGGTCTCGAAGGTGCCCGAGTAGAACCCGGCGATGTAGAGCGGGTAGGTCGGATCGTAGTAGTTGTCGTCGCGGACGTTCTCCACCAGGACGATTTGCCGGCCGGCGGGATCGGCGTAGTAGTCGGCTGGCAGGCCGAGCAGGTCGTCCAGGAGGGCGTCGCCTCCCGTAAGGGTGTCCGGAGGACCAAAGAAATCGATCTCCGTCGGATAGATGGTGTTGTCGAACTGGCCCAGCATGTACTGCGCTTGCTCGCACGTAATGACCGGCAACGACCGGGGGTCGCCGGCGGGCCAGGCGAGGTTGTTCTGGACCCAGATCTGCGACGTTTCGCTCTCGGCCACCAGGCTGAAGTACGTCGCCTGATAGCGACCGAGGAAGTCGTTGAGGATCAAGAAGACCTTGGGGGTACCCAACGTACATGAAGCTAGCGGCGTCGCAATCGTGGGCGCGGCATTGACCTCAGCCAGACCCTCGGCGGATAGATCGATGCGGGCCGGTGTCGCCTCCCAGTCGCGCACCTCGTCGCTAATCTCGACCGGGTTGGGACCCGGGGGCTTGGGCGAGGCCAGCGCTGGCGTGGCGCTGCTCAGCGGGCCTGCCAGGAAGGCGATCGCGGCCAGAAGGCGAACAGCATGCATCCTCATCATGAGCCTCCCTCTTCTGTAGATGGAGCGGATGATCTGTGACGGAGATGAAGTGGGTGCGCTTGGCTCACCTCCTTGGATCGTTCACAGCGGCGAAGGGGCTTCAGGGCGCCGGCGAGGGTTCCCCGCGACGACACCCGTGAGGGCGTCGAACGGCGCCTGGATAGATCGATTCGGGTCGTGCCGATGAGGCGAAATGATCCTATCACGTGCGACGGTTGAGGGTCAATTCAGACCTCTTGCCGGAGTCTCAACGAAACGCATGTGACGGGCTTCACAACCAGGCATCCCAGGTTCCCGGTGCGTCCATTTCCTCGGGATCGGCGTATTCGATAAGGAGAGCGCCTGTAAGCCGAAACCGGATCCCTCCGGGAGCCAGACCTCAGGCGGAGGCGTCCCTCGAGTGCAATGAAAACACTGAAGATACTATGCGTCCTGTTGGCCCTCGCCCTTCTCATGTCCGCCTGTGCTCCGGCGGCCGCCGCCACGCCTCCTGCCGCCTCTCCGACGCCGTCGGCTTCGGAGGCGATGGTCCAGGCCGCCCGCAGCGACCTGGCCGCGCGCCTGGGTGTCGGCCCAGCCTCGATCCAGGTCGGGGCCGTCGAAGAGATCGACTGGCCGGACGCCGGCCTGGGCTGCCCGCAGCTGGGGGTCCTCTACATTCAGGTCGTCACGCCGGGGCTGAGGATCGCGCTTCTATCCGGAGACCAGACCTACGACTATCACACCGATCTGACCGGGCGCGTCGTTCTGTGTCCTGCGGGCGGACCACCGGCGGCGACTCCGCTGCCCATGGAAACCGAGGCCCCCTACTCCTACTAACCGTCCCCCACCCGAGGAAGTGGCCAGTGGTCACACCGTCCCGGTGTCCTTTCGGGAGTGGTCCGTGGTCAGAGGAACTATCGCTGATCACTCACCACGGGCCACTGGCCACTTGGCTTTAGGTGCCCCAGGAGGGAATTGAACCCCCAACCTTGGCCTTAGGAGTGCCCTGCTCTATCCGTTTGAGCTACTGGGGCCGCGCGTCATTATACGCGCCCTGAGGC
>DATIFK010000075.1:0-7026 GCA_035455265.1 Anaerolineales bacterium | reverse complement strand
TAATCGGCTCGACCGTCCCGATCTCGGACACCCAGCCAGCCGCCGCCCTTGCTCCTCAGTTCACCCCGACGGTCCAGTTTTGGGCCGCCGACATTCAACGCTGGTCCACCGAATACGGGCTTCCGTCCACGTGGATCGCCATCGTCATGCAGATCGAGTCTTGCGGGCATCCATCGGTGCGCTCGCGCGCCGGAGCGGCTGGGCTGTTCCAGGTGATGCCTTTCCACTTTGCTCGAGGGGAAGATCCACTGGACGTCGAAACCAATGCGCGGCGCGGCCTCGACTACCTTGCCGGCGCGTATGCCTCCGCCTCCGGAGATGCCGGCCGGGCCTTCGCCGGATACAACGGCGGCCACGGCCTCATCCACCTGCCATCTACTCAGTGGCCAGCGGAGACCCAGCGGTACGCGCACTGGGGAGCGGGCATCCTGACCGACATCGAAGATGGGAGGATGCCGAGTCCGACTCTGGCGGCCTGGCTCGACGCAGGGGGTTCTCGGCTGTGCCGGCAGGCGGCGGACGTCCTCGGGCTTGCCGACGGCGTCCCGTCAGCCTGACCGGTCGCCTCCCGCCGGTGTCGCCAGCCCCATCCTGGTCGCTTCCAGGGGCGCGCCTGGCTCCGTCACTCTGGGCAACCAGAGCGAGAACGTAGATCCCTGGCCCGGTTCCGAGGCCACCTCGATCCGGCCGTTGTGGCTGCGGGCGATCCAGTAGGCGATCGACAGGCCCAGGCCCGCGCCGCTGGCACCGGCCCGCCGGCGTGAGCGATCGATCCGGTAGAAACGTTCGAAGATGTGCGGCAGCTCCTCCTGGGGAATCCCGGGGCCGGTGTCCGTCACCGTCAGCCGGGCCCAGTCGCCGACGCACGCCAAACCGAGGGTCACCGTCCCGCCCTGCGGCGTGTGCTCCAGCGCATTGGCGATCAGATTGAGCGCCACCTGCTTGAGCCGATCACGATCGCCCATGACGCGGACCTGGTCTTCGGAGCCCAGGCGCACGTCGACGCGGTCTTGAGCCAGCAGACGCGCTTCCTTGAAAACCTCCAGCAGCAGCGTGTCGAGCTCCACCACCTCGCGCCCGAGGGGCAGGTTTCCACTTTCCGCCTGGGCCAGGAGCAGGACATCCCGCACCAGGCGCGTCATGCGCTCGACCTCCGAGGTGATCGCCTCCAGGGACTCCGGGTCGGCCTTGCCGAGGCGCTGGATGAGATCGACGTTGCCGCGAATCGCCGTTAGCGGAGTGCGCAGCTCGTGGGAGACATCCGCCATGAAACGCCGCTGCGTGATGAACAGCCCCTCCAGTCGTTCCAGCGTCTCATTGAAGGCCTCGATCAACCGGCCGACCTCGTCGGTGGGCGGGCCGGACATCGGGATGCGCCGGGAGAGGTCGTCGGCGCGGGTGATCTGCAGGGCGGTCGAGGTCACCTGATCCAGCGGCCGGAGGGCCCCGCCGGCCGTCGTCCAGCCCACGGCGGCCGCCATCGCCACCGCCAGCAGTCCGCCGCCCACCAGCAGGAGAAGCATCAGGCGGCGCGCCTCCTGCACCGTCTGCAGAGAAGCCGCCAGCTGCAGATGACCGACCAGCTCCCCTTCCGGCGCCGTCACCAGCGGATACGTCAGCACCCGCAAGGGAACGCCCCCGATCGCCACCGTGCTGTAGGTGCTGCGGGTACTTTCCAACGCCTCGGAGTCGAACGCCTCGTCGAGCAGCGTCACGTTGCGGGCCACCAGATGGTTCTCGGCATCCCACACCTGGGCGTAGACGTTGGCGTTCAAATCCAGAGCCATCGGCGGAAAGGTGATCCCGCGGACATCGCGCCGGAAGGTCTGGCGGATGGTCTCGGCGGCCCGCTCGAGGTTGTCCTCGACCTGCCGGGTCAGGTTGTAGGAGAGCACCAGGTAGACAGTGGCGCCGTAGAAGAGCAGCACCAGCGCCAATACCGCGGCGTACCACAATGTCAGCCGCGCCCGCAGCGTCATCGCTCGATCCGCCCTTCCATCGGCACAAAGGGTATCGAGGTCAGGGACGCAGCTCGGGCGGCGGACACCAGTTCCCAGTCACCCGTTCCCGGTTGTGATTCCATGAGGGGCATCGAGGTGCTCGAGTCGTGCGACGCAAGCGACCTACGCCGAATCCCGAAGGACGTACCCGACGCCGCGCACGGTAAAGAGCAGCCGCGCCTCGCCATTGGCTTCCGTCTTCTGGCGCAGGTAGCGCACGTAGACCTCGATGATGTTGCTTTCGCCGCCGAAGTCGTAGCCCCACACGCGGTCGAAGATGACTTCGCGGGTCAGCACCTGCCGCGGATTGCGCAGGAACAGTTCCAGGAGCTCGTATTCCTTGGCGGTCAGATCGATCTGGCGCTCGCCGCGAAAGGCCTGGTGCGTCCCGGTGTCGAGGCGCAGGTCGGAGAAGGACAGGACGTCGGTCGTCTCCGGATGCGCCCGGCGCAGCAGGGCGCGCAGCCGGGCCAGCAACTCGTCGAATTCGAACGGCTTGACCAGGTAGTCGTCGGCCCCGGCGTCGAGCCCCTGCACGCGGTCGGCCACCGCCTCCTTGGCCGTCAGCATCAGGATCGGGACGTCGCCGGCGGCGCGCAGGCGTCGGCAGACTTCCAGCCCGTCCAGGCCGGGCAGCATCCAGTCCAGGATGACCAGGTCGGGCGGCGCTTCGCGAGCCAGCGCCAATCCGGTCGGGCCGTCGGCCGCCGTATCGACGCGGTAGCCCTCGTACGTCAGTCCTCGCCGCAAGAACTGGAGGATTCGATCTTCGTCTTCGATGACCAGGATTCGTTCGCGCATGGGAGCCCGGGATTCGACTATACCACGCGCCCTCGAATGGGTTAAACGCAGGGAGACCGCTTGCGCGGTCTCCCGTTGCGGGGCCGGGTGAGCTCAGACGAGCTCGACCTTGGCCCCGGCAGCTTCCAGTTTGCTCTTGGCGTCCTGCGCCGCGTCCTTGGCGGCGCCTTCCAGCACCTTCGATCCGGCGGCCTCGGCCAGGTCCTTGGCCTCCTTCAGCCCCAGGTTGGTGATCTGGCGGATCGCCTTGATCACATCGATCTTCTTGGGGCCGACGTCCTTGAGGATGACGGTGAACTCGGTCTTCTCTTCCACCGCTTCCCCGGTGCCGGCGGCACCGGCCATCGGCATGGCGGCCATCGCCATAGGCGCCGCCGCCGACACGCCCCACTTCTCCTCGAGCATCTTGGTCAGCTCGGAGGCTTCCAGCACTGTCAGTTGGCTCAGGTCGTCCACAAGCTTGCTCAAGTCAGCCATGATGATTGGTCTCCTGTGTTTGGTCGCGCTCATCCAGTTCGGCGGGGCACACGCATCGACGGAGCCTGCCCTGAGGCGTCGTCGAAGGGTTCAGCCGGCCGCCGCCTGGCTCTCCGAATAGGCTTTGACAACGTTCAGGACCTGGCGCACCGAACTCGCCAGCGCACCGGCGATACGCGAAGCCGGCGTCTGCAGCAGACCCAGCAGCTGCGCCCGGACGACGGGCAGCGGCGGCAGGTCGGCCAGGCGCTCCACCTGGCGGGCGTCATAGACCGCGCCTTCCAGCAGGGCCGCCTTGATCGCCAGCATTTCCGACTGCCGGGCGACCTCGACCATCGCCTTGGCCACCGCGATGGTGTCTTCGCCGGCGAAGCCGACGACCGTCGACCCCTCGAGGGCCGACTCAGGCACGCCCAGGCCCGATTCTTTCAGGGCCAGGGCCATCAGGCGGTTCTGCACCACGTGCAGTTCGCCGCCGCCCTCGCGGATCCTCCGCCTCAGCTGGTCCAATGCCTTGACGCTCATCCCGGCGAAACCCGCCAGGATGAGGCCCGGGTGGCGCTGGATCAGGTCGCGGTAGTTCGCCACCATTTCTTGTTTGCGTCGCTTGGAAATTGCCAAGCCTCTCACCTCCCTCCTAACGAAAAGTGTCTTTGCTTCGCAACCGAAGCAAAGACACCGGAGGCAAGCCTCTTGGCATCTTCACCTCGGCAGGAGATTAAGCTCTTCGGCTTCGGGGCTACGCCCCTACGCTCAGAGCGCCTGCGGTCTTCGGCGAAGCCTTACGTTGTCGGAAGTATAACCCAGATTACATGGCCTGGGCCGAGTTCGGGTCCACGTGGATCCCCGGGCCCATCGTGCTCGTCACCGTCACCTTGCGAACGAAGCTTCCCTTGGCCGACGCCGGGCGGGCCTTGCGCACCGCTTCCATCAGCGCCGCCATGTTGCCGTAGAGCTTGTCGGTGTCGAAGGAGGCCTTCCCCATCGGCACGTGCAGGTTGCCCGTCTTGTCCACCCGGAACTCGACCCGGCCGGCTTTCAGCTCGCGAATGACCCGCGCCAGGTCCGCCGCCGGGACGACCGTCCCGGCCTTGGGGTTGGGCATCAGGCCGCGCGTGCCCAGGATGCGGCCCAGGCCGGACTTGCCGATCTTGCCCATCACGTCCGGCGTGGCCACGGTGGCGTCGAACTCCAGCCACCCGTCCTTGATCTTCTGGATGACGTCGTCATCGCCGAGGATGTCGGCCCCGGCTTCCTGGGCGGCGCGGGCGCCGTCGCCTTCGGCAAAGACCAGCACCCGGACCTTCTTGCCCAGGCCGTTGGGGAGCAGCACCGTCTCGCGCACCTGCTGTTCGGCGTGACGCGGATCCACGCCGAGGCGGACGTGCAGCTCCACGGTGCCATCGAATGAGGTATAGGAGGTTTCCCGCACCAGCGCCAGTGCCTCGCGCGGCTCGTACAGCTTGTCGGGATCGACCTTGGCGCTGGCCTGCCTGTACTTCTTGCCTGGCTTCGTCATCATCCACTCCTTGTGGTCATAGCGCTCTTCGGCTGCGCTCGGCCCTGGCTGCGCTGCGGGCCGGCTCCGTCAGAGCTCCCACTCGCTCAATCCTCGACGGTGATCCCCATGTTGCGGGCTGTGCCCTCGATCTGTCGCATGGCGCCTTCGAGGTCGACGGCGTTCAGGTCCCGCATCTTGATCTCGGCGATCTCCCGGATCTGCCGGCGGGTGACCTTGCCGACCTTGATCCGGTTGGGTTCCGCCGAGCCCTTCTCCACGCCGGCCGCCTTGCGCAGGAGCATCGGCGTCGGCGGGGTCTTCAGCTCGAAGGTGAACGAGCCGTCGGTAAAGATGCTGACTTCGGCCGGAATGACCTCGCCGGCTTTGCTGGCCGTCCGGGCGTTGTATTCCTTGCAGAAGGCCATCAGGTTGATGCCGTGCGGCGCCAGCGCCGGCCCAATGGGCGGGGCGGGATTGGCCTTGCCGGCTTCGATCTGGACGCGCACGACGATCTTGAGTTTCTTGGCCACGATATAGCCCTCAGCTATCCGCTATCCGCTATCCGCCATCCGCGACCAGCCGGACGGCGGATGGCGGACGGACGGTCTTAAGCTTTTTCCACCTGCAGGAAATCGAGCTCCACAGGCGTCTCGCGCCCAAAGAAGGACACCATCACCCGCACCTTGGCGCGTTCCATATCGATCTCGTCGACCGTGCCGATGAAATCGTTGAACGGTCCGTCGATGATGCGCACCTTCTGCCCGGCCTTGTAGGTCACCTTGACACGCGGCGCCTCGGCTTCCATGCGCTTGATGATCTGGGCGACTTCCTCCGGCCGCAGCGGCGTCGGCTCGTTGCCCATGCCGACGAAACCCGTCACGCCCGGGGTGTTGCGCACGACGTACCACGACTCTTCGCTCAAGATCATCTGCACCAGGATGTAGCCGGGGAAGACCCGCCGCTCGATGGTGCGCCGCTTGCCGTCCTTGACCTCGATCTCCTCTTCGGTCGGGACGACGACGTCGAAGATGCGGTCCTTCATCCCCATCGTCTCGATCCGCTGCTCGAGGTTGTGGCGGACCTTGTTCTCGTAGCCCGAGTAGCAGTGGACGACGTACCAGCGCCGCCCGTCGTCGGGCTCTTCCATCGCCACCGCCGGCCGGCCCTCTTCGGTCTCTGCCGCCGGCGCCTCGATCACCGCCTCCGCCGCTTCCGGCGCGGCTTCGGCCGGGGCCTCTTCGGCCTCGGGGAGAGGCACGGCCGGCGCCTCGACCGCCTGGTCGGGCGCCTGCTCTGCAATCTCCGCGACCGGCGCGGCGGACGGCTCAGCCGTGGGCGTCATCGCTTCCTCTTCGTCGGCGGGCGGCCGGGCATTCGTTTCGGCCACGTTGGATTCGTCGCTCACCGATCGGTTACCCCTGGCCCAGCGAAACCACCAGGCCGATGAGTCGGGCGAAGGTGAAGTCGAACAGGCCGAGGACGGCGCTCGTCACCGCCACCACCACGATGACCACCGTGGTCAGCCGGCGCGCTTCCTGCCGCGTCGGCCAGGTGACCTTGCGCAGCTCGGCCGACGTCTCGCGGAAGTAACGCACGACGGCGTTCGGCTGCTTCTTGGTTGCCGTTTCGGTTTTCGCCACCTTCGTCCTCCGCTCGCTCCGCTCGTCGTTCACCCAGGCAGGCCAGGCAGGATTTGAACCCACAACCCCCGCTTTTGGAGAGCGGTGCTCTGCCAGTTGAGCTACTGGCCTAGGCACACCCGGCAGGGGCGAAGCATGCTTCGCCCCTACCCCTACTTGGTCTCGCGGTGCAGCGTGTGCTTGCGGCACCGATGGCAATACTTTTGGAGCTCGATCCGGCCCGGGTCGTTCCGCCGGTTCTTCTCCGTTGTGTAGTTGCGGCCCTGGCACACCGTGCACTCCAGGGTCACGATCGGTCGTACGTCCTTCTTCGCCATACGCGCCTCAGCCGCGGCCGCCTGTCGGCAGGCCCGGCTACTCCAGGATCTCCGTGATGACGCCGGCGCCGACCGTCAGCCCGCCTTCGCGGATGGCGAACTTCGACCCCTGCTCCAGCGCCACGTTCGTGATCAACTCCACCGTCAGGTTCACGCTGTCCCCCGGCATCACCATCTCCACCCCCTCCGGCAGCGTGATCGTCCCCGTCACGTCCATCGTCCGAATGTAGAACTGCGGCCGGTACCCCGAAAAGAACGCCTTGTGCCGGCCCCCCTCTTCCTTCGTCAGC
>DATIFK010000074.1:0-6302 GCA_035455265.1 Anaerolineales bacterium | reverse complement strand
CTGATCGCCTCGGGGGGCTTGCGCGACGGGCTCGACATCGCCAAGTGCGTCGCCCTGGGAGCCGACCTGGGGGGTATGGCCGGACCCTTCCTCAAGGCGGCGGCGGAGTCGTCGGAAGCCGTGGCGGCCTTGATCGATCTGACGACAGCGCAGATTCGCACGGCGATGTTCGCCTGCGGCTGCCGGAATCTCCCCGCCCTTCGCCACGCGCGTCTGCTCGACCGGCCATGAGCTCGGAGCTTACCGCCTCGATGCTGGAGGCTGTCGAGGCGGAATTGCGCAAGAGCCTTGACGACCTCGACCCCACTCGAGAGCCCGAGCTCGTCCGCATGGTGCGCCACCACTTCGGCTGGACCGAGCCCCGCCCGGAGGCAGGCGGCAAACGGCTCCGGCCGCTGCTGACCATGCTTTCGTGCGCCGCTGTCGGGGGAACGTGGCGGCGCGTCCTGCCGGTGGCCGCTGCTGTCGAGCTGATTCACAACTTCACGTTGATCCACGACGACATCGAAGACCGCAGCGAGTACCGCCGCGGGCGCCGGACGGTCTGGGTGGAGTGGGGAATCCCTCAGGCGATCAACACCGGCGACGCCGTGTACGTCCTCTCCCATCGCGCCGCCTCGCGGCTCCAGGCCGAGGGCTTCGACTCGGCCTCCATCCTGACCGTCCACGACAGCCTGGACCGCAGCTGCCTCGAACTGACGCGGGGCCAGCACCAGGACATTGCCTTCGAGGACGAGGAGGACGTTTCGTTCGACAGCTACCTGCAGATGATCGAGGGCAAGACGGCCGCACTGATGTCGGCGTCGTCGTACGTCGGGGCATTCCTGGGCGGGGCGGAACTTGCCCGGGCGGAGGCCTATCGCGCTTTCGGCCTTCACATCGGGCTCGCCTTCCAGATGCTCGACGACATCCTGGGCGTGTGGGGCCGTGTCGACCAGACCGGGAAGGCCTCCGGCGACGACCTGAGAGTCCGGAAGAAGTCGCTGCCGGTCGTCCTCGGGCTGGCCGAGTCGCCCGAGTTCCGGCGCCGGTGGGGCGAAGGGTCCCGCGACGAGGTCGCTGTCAGGGGCATGGTGCGGCTGCTGGAGGACGCCGGCGTCCGAGGGCGGTCCCAGGAAGTGGCCGAAGGCCACACGCGCGAGGCTCTCAAGGCCCTGGCACGGGGGTCCCCGGCTTCAGAGCCGGGATCAGAGTTGGAATCCCTCGCGGCCCGACTCCTGCATCGAGTGGCCTGAAAGGCCCCTGTAGGGGGCCTGCGAAAAACCCGTATGCTATAATTCACAGACTTAATCAGTCTTCAACCTATGCGCCGGACTACGCGCACTCTCGAAGGCCGAACGGGCGAAACCGGGCAGCTCGGGCAGATGCAGCCCGGCGCCACTCTGCAAGACCGCTACCTGGTCTTGGGCGTGCTCGGTACCGGCGGCATGAGCTCGGTCTACAAGGGCCGGGACCTTCATTTCCCCAACGTCACCAAGCTCGTCGCCATCAAGGAAATGATCAACCTCGCCGCCGACCCGACCATGTACGAGATGGTCGTGCGCAACTTCGAACGCGAGGCCGACCTGCTGGCGACCCTTTCGCACCCGGCCATCCCGCGCATCTACGACTACTTCACCCAGAACAGCAGTTCCTACCTCATCATGGAGTTCATCGAGGGCAAGGACCTCGAGGCCATGTTGCGCGAGCGGGAGGACCCGCTGCCCGAGGCGCAGGTGCTGTCCTGGGCGATCGAACTGTGCGACGTCCTGACCTACCTTCACAACCATCAGCCGCAGCCGGTGGTCTTCCGGGACATGAAGCCGTCCAACATCATGATCGACCACCACGAGCACATCCGGCTGATCGACTTCGGCATCGCCCGCGTCTTCCAACCGGGCCAGAAAGGAACGATGATCGGCACGGAGGGTTATTCCCCGCCGGAGCAGTATCGCGGCGAGGCCTCCCCCGTCGGGGATCTGTATGCGCTCGGGGCGACCCTCCATCACCTCCTGACTCGACGCGACCCGCGGGCGGAGGCGCCGTTCTCGTTCACCGACCGCCCCATCCGCCAAATCAACCCCGCCGTATCGGAGGAGCTGGAAGAGATCATCGCCAAGTCGCTGGAGTACGATCCCAAGGACCGCTTCCCCAGCGCCGAATCGATGAAGAACGCCCTGATGACCGCGGCGCGCCAGACCGGCCTGCTGGTCTCGGCCAAGACCGCTGCGGTCATGCAGCCGCGCAACGAGGTTCAGGAGCTGTGGTCCTTCGAGTGCGAGGACGAGCTGCGCGGCAGCCCCCAGATCCACGGCGGCTCCCTGTACATCGGCTGCTACGACAACAACCTGTATTCGTTGAACGCCAAGACGGGCGAGTTCCAATGGAAGTACGCGACCGAGGGCGGCATCGCCGGCCGGCCGGCAGCCTTCGACGACATGGTCTACGTCGGCTCGGAGGACCACCGCCTGCACGCCGTCACCCTCAATCGCGGCAAGCTGGTGTGGACCTACTACACCGAGGGTCCGATCCGCTCCTCCCTGGCCATCTGGGAGGGACACATCTTCTTCGGATCGGATGACAATCACGTCCACGTGGTCAACGTGGCCAACGGACGCCGCGCCTGGCGCGCCGAGGCCGCCGGCCCGGTGCGCTCCACGCCGTTCATCGCCGATGAGAGGGTCTACTTCGGCTGCGAGACGGGGGACTTCTACTGCGTCGACGTCAAGGGCGAGATGAAGTGGCGTTTCCGTGCCAAGCGGTCCGTCACTTCGTCGCCGATCCTGGTCGAAGGCATCATCTACTTCGGATCGATGGATTGGACCCTGTATGCCCTCGAAGCCGAAGGCGGGTGGCAGGTGTGGCGCTTTCGGATGGGCAAGCCGACCATCTCGTCTCCCTGCTACGCCGAGGGCCGCGTCTTCATCGGCTGCGCCGACGGCAACGTCTACGCCGTCGAAGCGCGCAGCGCGCGTGAGGTCTGGCGTTTCCAGACCGAGCACCAGGTGACCGGGTCGCCGGTGGTGCACGAGGACTCGGTCTACATCGGGTCGGTGGACGGGTCCCTGTATTGTCTCGACATGCGCTCCGGTCGCAAGCGATGGCAGTACCGCACCGGGGGGCCGATCACCGGGACGCCCGTCATCGCCAACAACGTCCTGTACTTCGGTTCCAACGATCACAAGGTCTACGCCCTGCTGGCTTGAGGGGAGCTCATCGACATGTCCTTCTGGCAACGGCTCTTCCGCAGGAAGCCTCCCACTCCTCCCTCTCCGGACCGGGTGCAGACGGCCCCGCTCGACCCCGGAGTCCTGGCGCGACCGCCGGCGCTCCGCACGACTCACCGCGTCGTGATCGGCGCGGCTCAGTCGACGGGCATGGAGCGCAACCACAACGAGGACTCGCTGTTCTTCCTGACCGGCGTCTCCGATGGACAGGAACGCCTTCCGGACTTCGGCTTGTTCGTCGTGGCCGACGGCATGGGCGGCCACCGCGCCGGCGAGGTTGCCAGCTCGATCTCGGTCCGCACCGTGGCGCACCGTCTCCTCTCGGACACGGTCCTGCACCTGTTCGACCTCGAGCCCAAGGACGACGGCGCCAGCCTGCAGGAGCAGGTGCGTGCGGCGCTGGAAGAGGCCAACGCGACCGTCGTCGATCGCGTGCCGGGCGGCGGCACGACCCTGACGGCCGCCGTCTGGCTCGGCCAACAGATCACCATCGGCCACGTCGGCGACAGCCGGGCGTACGTCATCAACCACGACGGGCCGAAGGTCATCACCCGCGATCACTCGCTTGTCCAGCGCCTCGTCGAGCTCGAGCAGCTCACGGAGGAAGAGGCCGCCCTCCATCCGCAGCGCAACGTCCTGTGGAACGCCATCGGACAGGGCCCGAACCTCAAGGTCGATGTCGCCAGCCATCCGGTGCCTCAGGACGGCTACATCCTGCTGTGTTCCGACGGCCTGTGGGGCGTGGTCCCGGACGCGGAGATCCAACGCCTCGTCCTGGGCGCCCCGGATCCGCAATCGGCCTGCGATCAACTGGTCCAGGCGGCCAACGCCGCCGGTGGGCCGGACAACATCACCGTCATCCTGGTGTACTTCCCGTCGGAGTGAGCGCCCGGGGGCCCTCGCATGCCGGTTGAGAAGGACTACTACTCCCTTCTCGGCGTACCGCGGAACGCCAACACCGATCAGCTGCGGCGCGCCTACCGCGAAGCTGCCCTCCGGCTGCACCCCGACCGCAACATCCGGCCGGGCGATACCGAGTTGTTTCTCGATATCGGCCGCGGCTATGAGATCCTGAGCGACCCGGAGCGCCGGGCCACCTACGACCGCGAACTTGAGGCGGCCGAGGCCGAGGCGGCCAGCAAGTCCAGCCTGCGCTGCGTCGTGCAGCACAGCCGCCCCGCCCTGCTCCAGCTGGACGAACCTCAGGTGCACTACATCCTGCTGGACATCATGCCGGGCGAGGGTGTCGCCCCGGCCCGGCCTCCCATCAACGTCTGCATCGTCATTGATCGATCGACCTCGATGCGCGGTCAGCGTCTCGACCAGGTCCGCTCCGCCACCCTGGCCATTCTCAAGGACCTGCAGCCGGCCGACTCGGCCTGCATCGTCGCCTTCAGCGACCGCGCCGAGGTGGTGGTGTCGCCGGACCAGGCGAAGGATCTCGGCGTCGCCCGTTCCCGCCTGAGCCTGCTCCAGGCCGGCGGCGGGACCGAGATCGGCCAGGGACTCGAGCTCGGGATGAGCGAACTGGCCAAGACCTTCACGCGCGACGGGGTCAACCACCTCATCCTGCTGACCGATGGGCGCACCTACGGCGATGAGGAGCAGTGCCTGCGCATCGCCGAGGAGGCCGCCGAGAAAGGCGTAACTCTGAACGGCGTGGGCATCGGCGCCGATTGGAGCGACCGCCTGCTCGACGACCTGGCCAGCCGCAGCGGCGGCAACGTGTTGTTCCTCGACACGCCCAAGGCCGTCACCGATCTGCTCCAGCGCATTTTCGACTCGTTGGGCCGAGTCTTCGCCAACCGCGTCCGCCTGGAAGGCGCCTTCGCCGATCAGGTCGATCTGCGGTCGACGTTCCGCCTGTTTCCAGACCCGATGCCGATGGGGGATGCGCTGCCGATGACCCTCGGCCATCTGCCGCGCGACGGCCGCATCCGCCTGTTGTGGGAGGTCGTCGTCCATCCGGTCGGAGCCCTCGGCGTCTTGACCCTCGGGCATTTCACCGTTTCGGCCGACATCCTCGGCCTGGGAGCGGAGCCGCAGACATATCCCGTCCGGCTCGACCTGCCGGTGTCGAAAGAGCCCGATATGGCGCCGCCGCCGCAGGACATCGTGGCCGCCCTCAGCCAGATCGCCCTGTACCGGATGCAGGAGAAGGCCCGCCACGAGGCCGAATTGGGCCAATCGTCGCAGGCGGCGCGCCGGCTGGAGAACCTGGCCACCCACCTGCTGGCGGCGGACGAGCGCGAGCTCGCTCGCGCGGCGCTCAGCGAAGCGGAGCGCCTGACCCATTCGCGGCGCCTGTCGACCGAGGGCGAAAAGATCCTCAAGTACGGCACCCGTGCGTTGCTGCTTCTTCCCGCCAAATCGGGGGCCCCATGATCGAGTGTCCTTCGTGCAGGCATCAGGAGTTCGTCGGAACGATGTACTGCAGCGAGTGCGGCACGCGATTGGTCAGCGGGGCCCCGGCGCCGACGATGGCGATCCCGCGCGAACGCGTCAACGCCGACGCCCTGGTCACCAAGCCGGCCCCGCCCGATGGGCCTGAACTCGAGTCCGGAGCCCTCATCGGGCTGCGCATCCTCAACACCGGGGACATCGTCCCGCTGATCGGACGCGACAACTTCACCCTCGGGCGGGCAATCGAGGGGCAGGCCGTCATCCCGGATATTGACCTGGGCGTTTTCAACGCGTACGATTTCGGAGTGTCGCGGATGCACGCCGAGGTCCTGCTCGAGGAAGACAGCGTCTACGTCGTCGATCTGGAGAGCGCCAACGGAACGCTGGTCAATGGCAAGCGGCTCGAACCGCAGCGCTCGGCCCCCGTGCGGCATGGGGATGTCATCCAGCTGGGCCGCCTGCGCATGCAGTTGATTTCCCGGTATCGGGGATAGAGGAGCGCCATGCCGATCACTGTCCTGGTGCATCTCTCGGGCGAGGACCCGGTCGTCGGCGAGGTCGAAGAACTGCCGACCCCGACCGACACGACCATCACCCTCAACAACCCCCGGCGCCGAGATGGCAAGGACTTGCCCTACGTCCAGGGCAACGTGGTGACCGTCGTCTGGCCGATGCATCGCATCAACTTCATCG
>DATIFK010000073.1:0-2203 GCA_035455265.1 Anaerolineales bacterium | reverse complement strand
ACTCCGGTGTGATCCTGTCGCAGTTGTGGCGAGGGTTTGCCCGATCGATCGACGACAACTTCGACGCCGACGCGCCGGCGTTGGCCCGGGCGCTCGCCGAGGCGCGCGACACCGCCTACAAGGGCGTGGTTCGTCCCGTCGAAGGGACGATCCTGACGGTCTCCAAAGACGTGGCCCAGGCCGCGGCGCAGGCGGTGGAGGGCGGTGCCGATTCGAGCCTCGAGATCTTGGAGGCGGCCGTTCGCGCCGCCGACGAGTCGGTGCAGAGGACGCCCGAGCTCCTGCCCGTTCTCAAGGAAGCCGGGGTCGTCGATTCCGGCGGCAAGGGTCTGTTCTTCATTCTGGAAGGCATGCTGCGCGCCGCCTACCGCCTGCCGCTCGATCGGCCGCTGGTGTCGGTCCAGCCGCTGAGCGAACTGGCTCTCGCCGACGCCTCAGAGGCCATCGAGCCGGGGCAGGATTGGGAGATCGTCGTCGATTTCCGTCCCCAGCAAGCTCTCGACGTGCCGGCGTTCTACCAGCGGCTCGAGACCATGGGTACCTCGATCCAGGTCGGCGAGGGCGACGGGCTGTACCGAATGCACATCCACGTCCCCAACGCCACCGAGTACGAACCGATCGAATACATCCGCACGCTCGGCACGATCACCAACGTCCACATGGAGAACCTGATGGAGCAGATGGCCGGTGGGCAGAAGGTCGCCGACCGGTCCGTGCCGCTGGCCAAAGTGGAACAGGGACAGATCGCCGTAGTCGCGGTCAGCCCCGGCCCCGGCCTGAGCCGCGTCTTCGGCAGTCTGGGCGTCGCGGCGTTGGTCGAGGGCGGACAGACGATGAATCCCAGCACGCAGCAGATCCTGGGGGCGCTGGAATCCTTGCCCACCGACGACATCCTGATCTTGCCGAACAATGCGAACATCCTGCTCACCGCGCGCCAGGTGGCCGAACTGACGACGAAGCGAGTGCGTGTGATCCCGACGACAAGCGTCCCGCAAGGCGTGGCGGCGATGCTCGCTCACGATCCCTACGGCGATCCTTTCCAAGTGGCGTCAGCCATGGAGGCGGCCCTGGCCCATGTGCGTACCGCCGAGATGACCCAGGCGACGCGCAGCGTCGGCCTCGACGGCGTCTCGGTGCGCGAGGGACAAATCATCGGCCTGCTGGATGGTCAGCTGGCGGTATCCGGCGACAGCCTGGAGGCGGCCCTGCTCGCCATCCTGCAGAAGGCGGACGCCGGTGCCGCTGAACTGGTCACGCTGTACTACGGGGCGGATCTGGCCCCGGCGGAGGCCGAGCGGTTGGCCGACGTCATCCGTCGGGCCTGGCCCAAGCTGGAAGTCGAACTCCATGAAGGGGGCCAACCGCACTACCCCCTCATCCTGTCGATCGAATGAGTATGTCTCGAATCCGCATCGTCACCGATTCCACGGTTCGCTTCACCACGCCTGGCTTTCTCGAGCGGAACCCCGTCTCGATCGCGCCGATGACCTTGCGCTGCCAGATGGAGGCCTGGGAGGAGAGTCCCCACGACGAGATCGTCTCCCTGGCCGACCTGTTCCACAACTGCCAGGGGTTTCCTCTAGCTGAGCCGCCATCGATGGAGCGCCTGGCCGAGATCTACGGCCAGCTTCAGGCGACGACCGACCAGATCGTGTCGATTCATGCCTCCTCGAAGCTCAGCCCGACCGTGGCCAACGCCCGCGCCGCCAGCCAGCAGTTCCTGGGGCGCTGCAACATCCAGGTGGTCGACTCGCAGTCGCTCTCGGTGGGCCTGGGCCTGCTGGTCCAGGCAGCCTCCGATGCCGTCGCCGCCGGCAAAGAGTTCGACGAGGTCGTGCGGATCGTGCGCGGCATGGTCCCGCGGCTGTATCTGGTTTTGTTCGTGGATGACATGATGTACCTCGAGCGCAGCGGGCTGATTGCCCGCTCGCAGGCGGTCCTTGGAAACATGCTGGGCATCATTCCCTTCCTCACGATGGAAGAAGGTAAGCTCATCCCGATGGAGAAGGTGCGCTCGCGCCCGCGAGCGCTGGAGAAGCTGGTCGAGTTCGTCGGCGAGTTTTCCGACTTGGAGCATCTGGCCATCCTACAAAGTACGCCGGAGTTGACCGATGAAAGTCAATTGGTGGCCGAGAGGCTGCGGACCATGCACCCCGAGACGCCGGTGTCGGTCACGAGCTATGGTCCCTCGGTGGCGACGTAC
>DATIFK010000072.1:0-8394 GCA_035455265.1 Anaerolineales bacterium | reverse complement strand
CGTCCCCCCGCCCCCTGCCCCCAGAGAGTAGCATCTCGGCACTCGAGCATCGGTTGCCTAACATCAATGATGGGCGACGCCAACCGCCGCCTAGCAGGGGAGAGGGATAGGAGTTGTGCCCCCTCGCGCTTCGCCCTCTCTCCCTGCCTCCAGGGTCTGACCTCGTCGGTTGGAGGAGAGACGGAGAGAATCCCTCTTCTCTCAGTAGCTCATCCAGTCCGACTCGGCCCAGATCGAGACGTCCGGCTGGCCCTCGAAGAGCTTGCCGAACTCCGCCGCCAGGGCCGGATCACTGTACAGCTTCTGGATGGCCTCGATGTTGTTCCAAGAATCGACGGCCAGGAAGTCCTTGGCATCCTGAGGGTTCAGGTAGGCGTGATGGCCCGTGCTGCCCATCTGGCGGCTCTGAGGGGAAATCTTGCCGACGGTGGCGTCATGGACCTTGCGGGCTTCCGCCTGGGCGGCCTTCAACCGGCCTCGAACGACGACGATGTAGTTCATTCCAACCTCCGTTTGGCGTTAGGATTCACCTGTAAGACGGCGTTCGGGAGCGAAAATGCGCGGTCGCCGGGAATCTCGAGGTTCGGCAAGCTGACATGAACCCGGTCGCGGACCACGAAGCATGGCTGCGGGGTGAAGGCGCCTTCGAGGCCCTGACCGAGCCGTACCGGCGCGAGCTCCAGGTTCACTGCTACCGCATGCTGGGTTCGCTGACCGAGGCGGAGGACCTGGTGCAGGAGACTCTGCTGCGGGCGTGGAGGAACCGGCAGAGCTACGCCGGGCGGGCGCCGGTGCGCGCCTGGCTGTACAAGATCGCCACGAATGCCTGCCTCGACGAGTTGGCGCATCGCGCCCGAGGCACCCGGCGGGGACTCCCGAGCGACTTCTTCAAGCCGGCCGATCCGCTCGGCCCAGTCGAAGGCCCGGTCCTCGACCCGATCTGGCTGGAACCATTCCCCGATGCCCTTCTGCCGGAGGCCGGAGCCGACCCGGCAGCAACCTACGATCGGCGGGAAAGCGTCCGCCTCGCATTCCTCGTCGCCTTGCAGGCGTTGCCGCCGAAGCAAAGGGCCATCTTGTTGCTGCGGGACGTGTTGGGCTGGTCGGCGGCTGAGGTCGCCGGACTGCTGGATCTCTCGCCGGCGTCCGTGACGAGCGCGTTGTATCGGGCTCGGACGACCCTGTCCGGGCACACCGGCGGCAAGGCACGGATTCGCCGCGGCGTCGAACCCGACGACGCGAGCGATCGAGATCTCCTCGCGCGCTACGTGGCGGCCTGGGAAAACGCCGATGTCGAAGCGCTGACGCTCCTGCTCAAGGAAGACGCCACATTCCCCATGCCGCCGCTGCCCGCCTGGTATCGCGGCCGAGCGTCCATCCGAGCCTTCCTCGAGGCGACCGTGCTGGCGGGAGATGCGCGTGGACGCTGGCGTCTGGTGCCGACGCGGGCCAATGGTTGCCCAGCCTTCGGGTTGTATCGGCGGCGGGACGATGGTCCTGGCTACGTGGCGTTCGCCGTCCAAGTCGTCACGCTGGACGCGGGGCTTGTCGAAGACGCGACGACGTTCGGATTCCCCCACCTCTTTCGGTTGTTCGGTTTGCCCGATCGTCTGGCTGGCTGAGGCACCCGAGCCTCTTCAGAGGAAGGCCCCCAGCTGAAGTCAGGGCCGCAAGCCGACGCTCGACCGCGCCCTGCACGCCACCAGGTCCGTGTCACTGCAGGTACGGCCGCAGGAATTCCCAATTGCTCCACAGATCATAGGCGGCCACGGCCACCAGCATCGCCCCGCCGACCCATGAGATGGCCCGCGCGTGGCGGGCGAAGAGCCGAGTCAGGTGGCGTTGCGATGCGGCGGAGGCGAACGACAACATCAACAGCGGCAAACCGAATCCGACGCCGAACCAGAGGAACACCGACAGCTGGTCCAGCGCCTGACCGGCGGTCAGGGAGAAGGCGAACAATCCGACCACCAACGGCCCGGAACACGGGAAGGCGATCGGCCCGTACAACAGGCCATAGAGGAAAGCGCCGGCGTACGGGTGTGAGACCACAGGTGCGCGGAGCTGCGGGAATCTCTGAAAAGGATTCCGGTCTACGAGGAGCAGAATCCCGAAGGTCAGAAGGAGCAGGTCTGCCACCGGGATGACGACCGAAAGGGCTCGGCCAATCGCAATCGACAGGGCCGCCAGCACGAGACCAAGAAGCAGCATCATGGTCAGGACACCGGCCAGGATGAAGACCCCCAGCAGGTATCGGCCGCGGCCCAGGGGACGGCGATCCGTCCCCAGGGCCAGGTAGGCCAGGAACCCCGGATAGAGCGGGAGAACACACGGGCTTGCGCTCGCCACCACGCCCAGCCCGATCGAGGTCAGCGCCGTCGAGGCGTCCACTCGAGTTGCTACATCGTCTCATCGAGCAGAGGTTCGACCACGGCTTGCAGGGCCTCGGCGGTCTTCGTGCCGACCTCGAGTGGATGCACCTCTCCGTGCTGGTCGATCACCAACATCGGCGCCGACGGAGGGTTCAGATACTGGCTGCCGTAGAGGTCCCCGATCTCGCGTGCCACCTCGGTGGGGGCGACGGCGTAATGCCAATCGAATCCGTAGCGGGCCAGGTACGCCTGGAGCATCGCCGCGTCCTCATTGGGGTCGATGTCCAGCCCCACGATGACGAAGTCGTCGCGGTCGCCCAGGAGCTGGCGCAAGCGCACGACCTCGCGCTGCTGGGCCAGGCACGTGGAACACCATTGGGCGAACGGCTCGAGCAGGACAACCTTTCCCTCGAAGTCCGCCAGGGTGAATTCGGTTCCGGAAGCGACGTCCGTGAGCGCCACCGAGAAGAATCCCGGCATGCCCATGGACTCTCCTTGCATCATGGCCTCGGCCGTGGGGGTGGCGTCCTCCATCATGTGGTCTTCGGTCGGCGTGGGGTGGTCCATCATGGCGTCGGTCGCCATCGGCTCCTGCTCCATGGGCTCGGGTGTCGGAGGCGCACAGGCGGCCAGGATGACTCCCAGGGCGAGGGCAGGCGCCAGCGCCCGCCGGGCAGATCTCGTCACACTCATCTTCAGCCTCCATCCAGTTTGATAGGGGCAGGATAGGGGCCCGACCTTGCCGTGCGGTTCCCGGCGGCTTAACGCGTCAGGAACAACAAGCCGCGGGGCTTAAGAAACGTGTAAGGATCGGGCCGCAGTTTCCTGGGACGGCGAGGCTAGAATCCATCCCGACCGGGGACCATCCCGGATGCACGCTACCGCGAGCCTTCCGTGCCAGAGAACACGATCCTGATCGTCGAAGACGAGCCGTCGATCGCCGAGGTAGTCAACCTCTACCTCCGCCGCGCCGGCTTCCAGACCCTGCAGGCGGCCGATGGCGACGCCGCCCTGAAGACGCTCGAGCAAACCACGCCGGACCTGGTGGTGCTCGACATCATGCTGCCCCACGTCGACGGGCTGGCCATCCTGCGGTGGATCCGGGATCGCGGCGACATCCCGATCATCATCGTGTCTTCCCGCCGCGAGGAGAGCGACCGCATCGCCGGGCTCGAACTTGGCGCCGACGACTACGTCGTGAAGCCGTTCAGCCCGCAGGAGCTGGTCAGCCGCGTGCGGGCGGTCTTGCGGCGAGTGCACCAGGGCGAGGCCCAGGCCGAAGCTCCGCTGGCCTTCGGCGACCTGAGCATCGAGCCATCCACCATGCTGGTGTCTGTGCGAGGGCGGGGGGTCTCGCTGACGGCCAAGGAGTTCGAGCTGTTGCTCCACCTCGCCCGCCACCCGCGTCAGGTCTTCAGCCGGGACCAGCTGCTGGAGGCGGTCTGGGGCCGGTCGGCCTACATCGATCCCAGCACCGTCACCGTCCACATCCGGCGGCTGCGCGAGAAGCTCGAAGACGATCCGTCCAATCCGCAGCGCCTGACGACGGTGTGGGGCGTGGGATACCGGTTCGAACCATGAAGCCCAAGGCGCGCGAACACCCAGCCTTCGCCCGTTTCTTGCTCGGCCTGCTGTTGATCCTGCTGGCTTCGCTGGCCCTCTTCTACGGGCTGATGCACCCGGCGCTCGCCGATCTGTCGTTGATGACGACGTTCCTGCTGGTCGCGGCCGGCCTGTCCGCCGCCGCCGGCTACGCCGCCTACCGCTTGGGCTGGATCGACCAATCGCCGAGCCTCCGCCTGAGCCTGTTGGCCGTGAACGGCCTGGCCAGTGGCTTGGCGTTTGCCAGTGTCTGGGTCACCGCCCGGCTGATGTTCGCCAGCGAGCACGATCTTCTCCTGGCGACCGTCCTGCTGGTCTTCGCCGCGGGGATCGCCGCGGTCCTGGGGACGTTCCTGTCCAGCCGGGTCATCCATCGCATCCGGCAGCTGGAGGCGGCCGCCCGGCAGATCGAACGAGGCGAACTGTCGCAACGCGCCGTCGTCACCGGCCGCGACGAGGTCGCGGCCCTCGGCCGGACGTTCGACCGGATGGCGGCTGAACTCGAACGCGCCGCCGCTCGCCAGGAGGAACTGGAACGGATGCGGCGCGATCTCGTCGCCTGGGCCGGCCACGATCTCCAGACGCCGCTGACTTCGATCCGGGCCATTCTCGAGGCCGTGGCGGATGGGGTCGTCGAGGATCCGCCGACGCTGCAGCGCTACCTGCAGACGGCCCAGCGCAACATCCGTGATCTATCGACTCTGATCGACGACCTGTTCGAGGTAGCCCAGATGCAAGGCGGCAGCCTGCGACTCCACCTCGAGCCCGCCTCCCTGAACGATCTGATCTCCGACACGGTCGAGAGTTTCTCCGGCGCGATCGCCAGCCGCGGCATCCAGCTGGAGGGCAACGTCGCCCCCGGTGTTGACCCGGTGGTCCTGGACCCGGCGCGCATCGGGCGGGTGCTCAGCAACCTGCTGTCGAATGCCCTGCGGCACACGCCCGACGGCGGGCGGATCACGATCGAGGCCGCCGCGGATTCGGCCGAGGTGCAAATCTCGGTGCGCGACACCGGGGAGGGCATCGCCCCGGAGGACCTGCCGCACGTCTTTGAGAGTTTCTACCGCGGGGAGAGATCCCGCGGCCGCGCCTCCGGTGGCTCCGGGCTGGGCCTGGCCATCGCGCGCGGCTTCGTCGAGGCCCACGGCGGTCGCATCGCGGCCGAGAGCCCGCCCGGGCAAGGCTGCACCGTCTCGTTCACCCTTCCCCGCAAGCAGCCGCCGGCCGACCGTCCGTCCCCTTAATCCTTGCGTAAGGTTTCCCTCGTAGACTTCCTCACCATGCGGCGAGGGAACAATCCATGCGAAGCGTCTGGTTCGTGCTCCTTTCGATTCTCGGTGCCGGCTGTGCGGCGACGGCCACCGTCGGGGTCCCTGCGGCTCCGCCCGCCCTGCCGGATCTCGGACCTGCGCCGGAATTGACTTCCGAGGTTTGGCTGAACGTTGACCAACCGCTGCGGCTGGCCGACCTGGGCGGCCAGGTTGTCTTGCTGGAGATGTGGACGTTCGGCTGTATCAACTGCCAGCGGGTGATCCCTCATCTCCAGGCGTGGCACGAAGCCTACTCCGCGGACGGACTGGTCGTGATCGGCAACCACTACCCGGAGTTCAAGCAGGAGCGGGATCTCGACGAGCTGCGCCAGGCCGTGGAGCGTCTGGGCGTGACGTACGCTGTGGCGCAGGACAACGACGGCGCGACCTGGCGCGCCTACGAGAACCGCTACTGGCCGACGTTGTACCTGATCGACAAGCAGGGTCGCCTCCGCTACCAGCATATCGGTGAGGGCGCCTATGCCGAGACGGAGTCCGCCATTCAGGCACTCTTGGCCGAGCCGGCAGGCACGCCGGTGCTCGCCGGAGGAGGTTGAGGCATGAGTCGTACCCTTCGTTTTGAGGTTCCGCCTTCTTCCGAGATTACGCCGGAGGAGGTCTACCTGAGCCGCCGGTCCTTCCTGCGCATGGCGGGCCTGTTCGGCCTCGGCGCGGCGTTGAGCGCCTGCGGTGTGAAACCGCCGGGCGCGGCGACCTCGATGCCGGAACCCGTTGCCGGCGGATCGACCGACGAACTCGGCAATGCCCTGACGACCTTCGACGCCATCACCCACTACAACAACTACTACGAGTTCTCCACCAACAAGGAGGCCGTCGCCGGCCTGGCGGAAGGGTTCCACACCCGTCCCTGGACGGTGGAGGTTGGCGGGCTGGTGCAGAATCCGGGAACCTTCGACATCGACCGGCTGTTGGAGACGTACCCGCAGGAGGAGCGGATCTACCGACTGCGGTGCGTCGAAGGGTGGTCGATGGTCATCCCGTGGATGGGGTTCGAGCTGGGCAAGTTGCTCGACCGGGTCGAGCCGATGACCTCGGCGGCGTACGTGGGATTCACGACGCTCCTGGATCCGGATCAGATGCCGGGTCAGGGCAGCCCGTTCTATCCCTGGCCGTACACCGAGGGGCTGCGGCTGGATGAAGCCCGGCACGGGCTGACGCTGCTGGCCACCGGGCTTTACGGGCAGGCCCTGCCGCCCCAGAACGGCGCGCCGCTGCGTCTGGTCGTTCCGTGGAAGTACGGATTCAAGAGCATCAAGGCCATCGTCCGCATCGACCTGCTTGAATCCCCGCCGGCCACGTTGTGGAACACCGTCGCCCCGAGCGAATACGGTTTCTACTCCAACGTCAACCCCGAGGTGGACCACCCGCGCTGGTCGCAGGCGTCCGAGCGGCGGATCGGCGAAGGCGGGCGGCGCGAGACGTTGATGTTCAACGGCTATGCCGACCAGGTGGCCGGCCTGTACGCCGGCATGGACCTGCGGGTGAACTATTGATCGCGCCTTGAGATCGTAGGAGCAGTCGTGTCGAGTCTTTCTTTGGAACGGGGCCTTCGAGGCGCACACGCTGACGAGCCGAGGGCGGGGCTGGCGTCTCGCCTGCGCGAGCTGGACTGGTCGCGCTGGGTGGTCCATGTCGGGGGTTGGCTGCCGGCGTTGTGGATACTGGCTCTCGGCGTTGCCGGCGAGCTGACGGCCAACCCGTATCAGGCGGTCGAGCAGCGCACGGGCCGGATCGCCCTGATCTTTCTGATGCTGTCGCTGGCGTGCTCCCCGGCCAATCTGCTGCTGGGCTGGCGCCAGGCGCTGCGGCATCGGCGGACGCTGGGCCTGTATGCCTTCGCCTATGCCAGCCTGCACCTGCTGATCCTGGTGGGGTTGGACTACGGCTGGTCGTTCCGCCTCCTGCGCGCCGACCTGGAGACCAAGCCGTTCATCTGGGTCGGCGCCGCCTCGATCCTGATCCTGGCGTCGCTGGCGGCTACATCCTTCGTGGTCTGGAAGCGCCGGCTGGGCCGGAACTGGAAGCGGCTCCACCGTCTTGTGTACCTGGCCGTGCCGTTGGTGATCCTGCACTTCGCCTGGGCGCGCAAGGCGAACCTGGCGACGCTGAGTGGGGACATCGCCTTGCCGCTAGCCTTCGGCGCCGCGGCGCTGGTCTTGTTGGCTCTGCGGATGCCGGCGGTGCGGAGGTGGATCGCCGGAAGGCGGCATGTCATTTCCAGGGGTGGGGGAGGAGAAGTAGTCTCCCCCCATCCCCCTGACCCCCTTCCCCTGACCCTTCCCCCTAACTTCCTAAGCGGCGATTGAAGATAGCTTGAGACCGAAGGTACGCTTCGCCGCAACGCCAGTGTCGGGGTTCTCCCGTTGACGGCACTCTCGATTTCGCGAAGCTGGCTCGCAATTGGCGCCCAGCGCGCTTCCGCCGCGAGGGATTGCATCGGCACTCGTGCGCCGTTTGAGTCTTCTCAGGGGGCGGGGGAGGGAAACTGCTTTTCCCTCCCCCCTTGCCCCCTGAGAACCCCCGGCCCCTCTCCCTCGCAAGCGGCGCAGAGGCCCACCTTCCGCTGAAGGTCCGAAGGCGCCGCAGCACTAGAAGTTGCTGCCAAGTCGATGGTCCAGAACGTCGCGTTCGCCCTACATCGGAGGCCAATTCTCCTCACGTTGGTGGCGCCGACCGCACATGGGCCGCGAGGAACGCCACGGCACTCGGGCGGCGGATGCCTAACATCAACGAAAGGTGACACCAACCGCCGCTTAGTAGGGGAGAGGGATAGGGGGTGTGCCCCCTGCGCTACGCTCCGCCCTCTACAGGGCTCCAAGGGCGGGAGTGCCAGGCGAGGGGCAAAGAGAGAGGCAACTTCGGAGCATCCCGTCCCACAGGGACGCTGCGCCGAGGGAGGCGGAGGGGCAGTCTCCCTCCCCCTGCCCCAGGATGACCTACTCCTCAGACGGGGCCAGAGTGTCTTCGGTGATGATCCCGTCGCGCTTGAGGACGCCGAGGCCGCCGACGGTCGCCGAGGAGGTGCAGGTCTCGACGCTGTTGTCGTCGGCGATGGTGATCTCGAGCGAGACCTGGCCGCTGCTGGCAGG
>DATIFK010000071.1:0-16464 GCA_035455265.1 Anaerolineales bacterium | reverse complement strand
ATCCAGCGGGCGCGTTCAACGCCGGGGGAGGGAAAGGAAGATCAGGAGGCGGTGCGCCCTTTCGGCCGTACCGCCTCCTGAGACCTCCAGCGCCCGGGGAGGTGAGGGAGTGAGATTCCTGGGGGAGCAGCATAGGAGCGTACTCCCTCCTGAGTAAACCCGTCCGCCCCCCCCGTGACTCGCGCCGTCGAAGGCAACTGTGGCAAATGAGGACCTAAGCCCGATGTTCACCCCACAACCACCTGGAGCGCCAGCGGGGTGGGGTCCCTCAGTTCACCGGCTGCATGTCCGTCCAGTTGGGGCCGGCTTTGGCGTCGGTCTTCAACGGCACGCGCAGGGGATACGCCGACTGCAGGATCTTCTGCGTGACCCGCGCGGTTGCCGCCAGCTCGCCTTGCGGGCACTCGAGGACAAGCTCGTCGTGGACCTGGAGCAACATCTGACCGTTGAGGCCGGCGGCGCGCAACGCCGCCGGCAGACGGAGCATGGCCACTTTGAGGATGTCGGCGGCGCTGCCCTGGACTGGCGCGTTGACGGCCTCGCGCCGCGCCCGCGCCCGGACCGGCTCCGGCACCGACGCCGGCTGGGCCAACTGCGGGAAGTAGCGCCGCCGGCCCATCAACGTCTCGACATAGCCTTGCTTCGCCGCCTGGCGCACCGTCTCCTGCAGATAGGCGCGGACGCGCGGGAAGCGTTCGAAGTAGGTCTTCACGAACTGCTCGGCCTCGGCCAGCGTCAGATCGGTCGACCGCGATAGGCCGAACGGGCTCATGCCGTAGATCAATCCGAAGTTGACCGCCTTGGCGCGGCGGCGCATTTCGGGCGACACCTCGCCGGGCTTCAAGCCGAACACGGCCGCCGCCGTGGCAGCGTGGATGTCCTGATCCTGGAGGAAGGCCCCGATCATCGCCTGATCCTCGGCCATATGCGCGACGATGCGCAATTCGATCTGCGAGTAGTCCACGCTGAGCAGCGCCTGTCCGGGAGCGGCGATGAACGCCTGGCGGATGCGGCGGCCGAGCTCCGTGCGGATCGGGATGTTCTGGAGGTTGGGGTCCGAGGACGCCAGCCTGCCGGTGACCGATCCGGTCTGGCTGTACGACGTGTGCACGCGGCCCGTGGATGGATCGATCTGAGCCGGCAGCGCGTCGGTATAGGTCGACTTGAGTTTGGAAATCTCGCGATGGTCCAGGATCGTCGCCACCACCGGGTGGACCGAACGCATCTCCTCCAAGACATCGGCCGAGGTCGAGAAGTGACCCGAGGCGGTCTTGCGCCCCTGGTCGGGTGGTCGCAGGCCCATCTCCTCGAACAATACACGAGAGAGCTGCTGCGTCGAGTTGACGTTGAAGGAGTGTCCGACGACGCGGAAGATCTCGGCCTCCAGATCGCTGATGCGCGTCTGGAGCTCCGCCGACAACCTGGCCATCAGCTCACGATCGACCCGGACGCCGGCGATCTCCATGTCCGCCAGGATCGGGACGAGCGGCATCTCGACGTCACGGAAGAGGGCGGTCTGTTGTTTCGCCTGCAGTTCGCGCTCGAGCTCGGGCCACAACCCCCAGCACGCCCGGGCGTCGGCGATGGCATAGGGCGCCACGGCTTCGACCGAGAGATCGGCCATGGTGAGCTGCGCCTTGCCTTTGCCGATCAGGCTTTCGATGTCGACCATCTCCGTCCCGAGGCGGACGAAGGCCAGCGACTTCAGGCCGAGGTTGCGCGAAGCCGGATCGCACAGCCATTCGGCCAGCATCGTGTCGAACGTCAGCGGCGCCGTGCGCGCGCCGTAGCGGGCCAGCACGGTGAAGTCGTATTTCAGGTTGTGGCCGATCTTGGCCAGCCCCGGACTCTGGAGGGCAGGACGGAGCGCCTGGAGAACGTCGACCAAAGGAAGCTGTGGTCCGCCCGCCGTCGAAGGCAAGTGGCCGACCGGAATGTAGACGCCGTCTTCGGCCGAGAACCCGAGCGAGATGCCGACGAGGTCGGCCTGCATCTCCTGGGTGCTGGTCGTTTCGACATCGACGCTGATCTGGGAGACGGCCTCCAGCCGTGCGACCAGAGAGGCCAGCTTCTCCGGTGTGTCGACGACGGCGGACGGATCCACCGGCGGCAAGGGGGCCGGAGCGGAGGCGAACAGCGCCAGCTGTCGGCCGGCACGTTCATCTTCCACAGCGGGAAGGCGATCGAGCAGCGAGCGGAACTCGAGCTGGCGGAAGAGGTCGACGACGGCGTCCCGGTCGTAACCTCGCCAGCGGCAGCGCTCGAGGTCGAAAGGCAGGTCGATGTCGGTGACGATGCGCGCCAGGCGCTGGCTCAGGTAGGCCGACTCACGGCCCCCTTCCAGCTTGCCGCGGAACCGGGCCGGGACCGAGTCGAGGTGCGCGTAGATTCCATCCAGGCTGCCGAACTCCGTCAGCAAGGACACGGCCGTCTTCTCACCGATACCCGAGACGCCGGGGATGTTGTCGCTCGTGTCCCCGACCAGGGCCTTGTAGTCGACCAACTGATCCGGAGCGATGCCCAGCTTGGCCTGGACCTCCTTGGGCCCGAAGTCGACCGCCTCCGACAGCTTCTGGCCCGCCAAGCGGATGATGACGTTCTTGTCGGCAAGCTGAAGCAGATCGCGGTCGCCGGTCAGGATGATCACCCGGACCTTGTCGGCGGCCGTGCGCCGGGCGATGCTTCCCAGGACATCATCGGCCTCATAACCCTCGGCCTCGAGGATGGGAATCCCGAACGCGGTGACGAGCTGCCGGATCCGGTCGAGCTGCGGCACCAGATCCTCGGGCATCTTGCTGCGCGTCGCCTTGTACTCGGGGAACAGGTCGTCGCGGAACGTCCGGCCGGTGTCGAACGAGACGGCCAGGTATTCGGGCGCCTCCTGCTCGACCAGGCGAATCAGGACCGAAGCGAATCCATAGACGCCGGCGGTGGGCTCGCCCGTCTTGGTCGTCCAGCGCGCCCCGTCGCTGGCGCGCGTGAGGGCGTAGTAGGTCCGATAGGCCAGGGCATGGCCGTCAATGAGGAACAGGCGCGACGAAGAAGCCATGGGGGTCGTCCGCGGTCGATTGTAGCATCCGCAGCGTCAGGGCCTGAGCGGACCGGTCTGGGCGCGTCGCGTCGCCTGGATGAACACGTCGATATCCTGGTCAGGAGGCGGCGGACCGGCGCGCAGCAAGTACGACGATGCCCAGAACCGGTGCGACGGAAGGTCGGTCAGCAGCTCGGGAAAGGCGCGCAGCACGCGCTCGGAGAGGCCGTCGCGCAGCTCCTGGATGGCATGCGCCGGGGACTCCTCGGGAGGGAGGACGAGGGTGATCTCGAGTCGATCCGGGTGGACGACAATGCGCTCGGCGGTCCAGTCCCATGCCAGGCACAGGCGCATCGTCCACACCTGAAGGCGATCGGCCAGCTCGCCGGTCAGCTCGTGCTCCGGGAAGCGTGGAAGCAACACGGCGAACAGCGACACGCGGATCGGCGGTGGTGGCGGCTCGGCCGGGGCGGTGGCGGTTTCGCCTTTGGCATCCAGAAACGGCAGCTGGGCCGATTCCATCGGTTCCTCGGGGATCCAATCCTTCGGCATGTCGACAGGTTCCGTTTGGGGCTCCGGAGGCTCAGGTTCCGCGGCAGGCGCAGGGGGTTGCAGGAGAGCCTCGGCGCCCGGGAGGGAGGCGCGCACCGGCATCCAGTCCTCCGGCCACGTCGGTGGGGGCAGGCCCGGCGGTTCGACAGGAGGCGGGGGCGAGACGGACTCGATCACGCGTCCGACCCACGAAGGCGCGTCGGGCTTGGGCTCGACCGGAACCCAGTCATGGGGAAGCGGAACGGCGGCGATCGTGGGCTCAGGCGGGGCCTCGGGAGCGGCAGGTATCTCGGGCGCCGGCGGGGGTTCGCGAACCGGCGTAATCTCCCGAACGGGCGGCGCTTCGTGCACCAGCGGGGTTTCGCGGATCGATGGAGTCTCACGACCCTGCGGGGCTTCGCGTACCGATGGAGTCTCACGACCCTGCGGGGCTTCGCGAACCGGCGGAATCTCCCGAACGGGCGGTGCTTCGCGAACCTGCGGGGTTTCGCGTACCGACGGAACCTCATGACCCTGCGGGGCTTCGCGAACCGGCGGAATCTCCCCAACGGGCGGTGCTTCGCGAACCTGCGGGGCTTCGCGCACGGGCGCAGTCCCACGACCTCGCGGGGCTTCGCGCTCGGCTGGGGCTGCGGACGTCGCAGGGGCCTGCGCAGGGGGGCTGGGGATCGGACGCCGGATGGCCCGCGGCCGCAGCATGGGCGCGGTCGCAGCCGTCGGCGCAGGCGCGGGCGCCGGAGCCGGAGCCGGAGCCGCCTCGACCTCGGGAGCCAGAGGCGTCTCCTCCGGATGCATCAACCAGCGGACGAGGTTCTCGCCGGTGCGGCGCGCGTTGCCGAGGGGAGTCTCTCGGCCGAACAACGCGATCAGCGCCAGCTCCCGACTGACCGGCGTGACGTACGCCACGAAGTCTTCCTTCTGGCCCGGCGGACGGAAGAATCTCGTCAGAGAGCCGCGCGTGTGGACGTCGCCGGCAGTGGACATCAGAGGAGCGAGCTGGTTGCGGGTGAGGCCCGAGTCGGGTCGGATGGTGATCGCCCAAAGCCGGTCGTTGCGGATGAGGGCGGCGGAGCGGGCGGTCGTCGGCGCCACGGCCCGCGCCAGGGTCTCCTGGGCGCGCCCGGCATCGGACAACCAATCCGGCTCCGGCTCGCTTTGGCGTTCGTCCGACGACTGCGGCGGGCCGAAGGGGACGGGTCTGGCAGCCTCGGGCGGCAGCCCCACGGCTTCCGAGACGAGCTGAGGCAGGTCCGGAAGATAGAAGGGCTTCGGAAAAACGCCGTCGACCTGGACGTTGTCGGGCAGCGATCCTCCCGCCGAAGGGATGGCGTAGACCGCCAGCCGGGGATTGGCCAAACGAAGCGACCTCAGCCAAGGCTCGGGGGACGTGTCGAGTTGGTCAAGATCGACGATGGCGAGCCGGATGGGGTACTGGAACGCCAAGTTGAGCGCTTCGGCGGCGGTCCCGGCGGCGTGGACGCGGTACAACCCGGTGGCTTCCAACGTCTGGTGGATGAGTTCGCCGAAGGCTTGATCGGTATCGACAACGAGGAGATCGACCGCCACGGCCCTGACTGTAGCATAAGAATCAGTTGTCAGTCGTCGGTTCTCAGTCCTGCTGGAAGGGAAGGGTCCTCTTGCCTCCCCCCTTTTTGGGGGGAGGGAGAGGTGGGGTTGGTGGCCCGTGGGCGGAAATGAAACCGGGCGCCCCGAAGGGCGCCCGTTGTGATGGTTCGGATTCGAGCTACTCTTTCTTCCAGGTTCGGAAATCGATATCTACCGTGTAGGTCGTCTTGTCCTCAATCTGGAAACGTCCGTAGCGGCCTTCGTTCGTCTGATAGCAAACGTAAGTATTCACAGGCAGATCGTCGAAGGAGATGGGGTCGCCGCTCAGCGAGGCGTTCTTGCAGTCACTGTAACTGGGCACGCTATTCCCCCACCTCTTGAACTCGGCGCCGTTGACCGGATCCAGATATTGCTCCGCGGCGGAGACGGCGTTGTACCAGCCATCCTTGTCGCCGCTGCTGGCCGTGGGGTCGCCGTCATCCAGATCGAAGTTGTAGGACGAGTCGACCGTCATCTTGTCGGCCTTGTAGACGGCCGGCGCCGACGTCGGCGTCGGGCCGACGATGATCTGGACATAGAACGTCACGCCGAAGAGAACGCCCTTGTCGTTGCGCAGGCGCCAGTTGCCCTTGTGGGTGCCGTTGCCGGCCGGGGCGACGAGGTCGACGGAGACGTCGACGGTGCTTCCGGGAGCGATGGTGCCGGGGAGGGGCGCCGAAGATGGCCCGCCCATGATGTTGCCGTCGATGAAAACGATGTCGTACTCACCCGTCCAGGTGCACGAGCCGGTGTTGCGCAGGCGCCAGGTCTTCTCGAAGGCCGCGCCGGGGGACTTGCTGGTGTTGTCCGGGATCGTGACGTCGCTGACGAAAGTGGAGATGTCCGTGCATCCTGGCGTGTTGGTGGCCGAGGGGGCCGGCGTCGGGCTGGCGGGCGGAGTCGTCGGCGACGGCGTGTCGGTGGCGGTCGCCGGCAGGGCCGGCGCCGTCGGCGAAGCGGCGAAGGCCTGCGTCAATTGGGCCGAGACGGTCTGGGCCGCCGCCGTGCCGTAGACATCCTGCGGGTTCGCCGCCAGCGGGAAATTGCAGGCGGCTACCAGCAGAGCCAGGCCGATTAGTGCGGCGAAAGCCTGGCGTTGATGAGCGGATCGATCGTTCACTCTTCTACATCCTCCTGCGTCCACGGCACCCGGCAAGATCGAGCCTGGGGGGCCGGGGCGCACCTGGAACCGATGCTAATGGGGAGGTTCCGCCAAGTCAAGCGGCGAGCACAAGGCTCCCCGAAGGAAGAGGACGTTCGTCAGGGGGATGAAGTTCCCGTGGTGCGGGAATGGGGGGGAAACCAGAGAAGGGCGGTCCAATTTCTCAGCTGGGTTGAAGCTCAGGCGACGAGTGCGGCTTCGACCTGGGCGTCGATCCTGATCGGTGTGCCGACGAGGCTCCAGGGTCCCGCCCAATCCACTCGCACCGGGAGCAGGCGACCGCGCACGTCTTCCGCCGACTCGAAGAACACCAGGCGGTTCGTGCGCGTCCGTCCCTTCCAGCGCTCGCGATGACGCTCTTCGACCAGAACTTCCACAGACCTGCCCATGTAGGCGCGGTTCAAATCGTCCAGGATCGAGGCCTGCAAGTCCTCCAGGGCGCGGAAGCGGCGGTCCTTCTCTTCCTGCGGCACGTCGTCATCCATCCGCCGCGCCGCGACCGTGCCCGGGCGCGGGGAGTAGCGTGCCAGGTGGGCCACATCCAGGCGCAGCTCGGCCAGCAGGTCGTACGTTCGCTGGAACTGCGCTTCCGACTCACCGGGGAAACCGACGATGATATCGGTGCCGATGGAGGCGCCGGGGACGCGGCGGCGGATCCGCTCGACCAGGCGGCGGTAGTCGTCGGCCGTGTAGCCGCGCCGCATGCGGGACAACACCGCGTCGTCTCCAGCCTGGACAGGGACTTCGATATGCTCGCACACCTTTGGCAGAGACGCGACCGCGTCCAAAAGCTCGTCGGTCATCCAATTGGGATGGGAAGTGAGGAAGCGGATCCGCTCCAAGCCGTCGATGTGGTGCAGAGCCCGCAGCAGGTCGGGAAGGTGAGGGCCATCCGGTACGTCCATCCCGTAGCGGTCGACGATCTGCCCCAGCAGCGTGATCTCGCGCACGCCCTGGCGCACGAGGGAGCGGGCTTCGGCGGCTATCTCGCCCACGGGGCGGCTGCGCTCCGGCCCGCGGCGATAGGGGATGATGCAGAACGTGCAGGCGTGAGAACACCCGTAGACGATGGGGACATGGGCGCTGACCAGGCGGCCGCGCTCGGCCAGAGGCAGCATCCAATCCCCATCGAGGGCGGCGTTGCGGCGGGAGACGTCGGCGGCCGTCAGCTCGCGGCCGACGGCGCCTGTCAGGTGCGCCACGAGCGGGCTTGGATCGGAAGGCGGGGAGAAGACGTCGACGAACGGGAACGCCTTCTCGAGGGCCGCGTTGCCCTTGAGCCCGACCAGGCATCCCATCAGGTTGATGACGACCTCGGGACGGCGTTCCTTCAGCGGGCGCAGTGTCGTCAGCCGACCGTAGGCCCGATCCTCGGCGCTCTGGCGAACCACGCAGGTGTTGAGGACGATGACGTCGGCGTCTTCGGCGACACCGCAAGGGGTGTAACCGAGCCCTTCCAGCGCGGCAGAGACGCGCTGGGAGTCGGCCACGTTCATCTGACAGCCTTCGGTCCAAACGTGATACTTCACGGCGCGGATCCCTGCGGTTCCCCATCTGCAATTGAAAGGTGACGCAAGGGTTATCCTTGCGCCTTCTCAACAGCATCTGAGGTAGGCGAAAGGATTATACCCGTGTAGGTGTGAATTCCCCTGGAAGCGCTCCTTCCAGGCCGTAGACGCGGCTGGGGTAAGATGAGGCAGAGGAGATCCGCTGGTGCCGAGTAGCACGGAGGTCGATTGAGACGAAGCGTGTCGTTGTTCGCCCTTGCAGCGCTCGCGGCTTGCGTCGTCCAACCGTCAAGCACCGGCGGCCAGCCGAGCCCGGCGCCGGCCACGGAGGTACGCCCGACGCTGGCGGCCGCGGCAGAGACCCCCTTTTCCCCCTCGACACCGAACGCCGCGTGCGCCGATCCTCAACCTCAGACGATCGATCGATCGTACTCGGGTGCGGCTGTGAATGGCGAAGTGCCAGTCTTCATCGTTTTGCCTCCCTGCTACGAGTCCTCAGGGACGACCTATCCCGTCGTCTACTTCCTGCACGGTAAGCCGATGACCGAGACGCAGTGGCGCGACCTGGGGCTGCCCGAGACGCTGGCTCAAGGGTGGGGGGAGGGGCGCTGGCCGGCGCTGATCGCCGTGGCGCCGAGGCTGCCTGAGCCGATCTTCAGCAACTCCGACGGCGGCCCGGGATCCTACGAAGATGAGTTCTTCCAGGGCCTCGTGCCGTTCATCGAGTCGACGGTGCTCGCCGAGACACAACCGGGCGGCCGCGCCATCGTTGGCATTTCGCGGGGAGGCGTGTGGGCGCTCGAGCTCGCCCTGACGCACCCCGACACGGTCGGCAGTGCGGCCGGCCTAAGCCCGGCGCTGGCCGTCAACTATGCCCGTGCCGCCTACGACCCTCTGCAACTGGCGGGACAGGCGCTTTCCCTGCCGCGGGTCTTCCTGGGCGCCGGCCGCGACGATTGGGCCCGACTCATGACGGAACGCCTGGCCACGGAGTTGGAGGGCCGGGACGGAGACGTCGAGCTGTCCATTGTGGAGGGCAGCCATGAGGAGGCGACGTGGCTGCGGCTCCTCCCGCAGGCTCTGGACTTCCTGACCGAGCCCTGGGAGGCCTTCGGAGGACCGGCCTCGGGAATCAAGGTAGAATCACGGAGGGGAACCGATGACCGAGACTGACCATCGTGCTGCTGATGTGATCGACGCCTACCGCCGCCGGCGCGAGCGGATGATTCCGCTGTTGCTGGGCGGATTCGCCGTCGTGTTGCTGGTCGTTGGCGTCTTCCTGGTTGTGTTGTGGCTGACGGGAGGCTCGACCGGCTCGCTGGCGGCGCTCTTCGCCACGGATACGCCAACGCCGACGAACACCCTGACGCCGACGATCACGCCGACGCCCACGGACACGTCCACGCCGGAACCGACGCTCACGCCGACGCCCCAGGGCCCGACCACCTACATCGTCGAAGCGGGCGACACGCTCGGCTCGATCGCCGAGCGGTTCGGGGTGGAAGTGCTGGAGATCATGGCGGCCAACAACCTGACCGATCCGAATCAGATCCAGGTCGGGGTGACCCTGATCATCCCGGCCCCAGGCGCTGGCCTTCCGACGGAGACGCCCATCCCGACGAACCTGGCGCCCGGGACCCGCATCCAATACATCGTCAAGCCGGGCGACAACCTGCAGATCATCGCCTCCAAGTTCAACAGCACGGCCGAGGCGATCGCCCTGCTCAATCAGATGAAGGTCACCGACGTGCTTTTCGTCGGGCGGACGCTCATCGTCCCGGTCAACATCGCCACGCCGACGATCACGCCGACGCCCAATCTGACACCGGCGACGGCGACGCGGACGCCGACCCGCACGCCGCTGCCTTAGTTGAGGAGCCACCCCCACCAACCTCCCCCTAGAAGGGGGAGGTTTGATTCCCTCCCCCTGAAAGGGGGAGGGAAGGGGTGGGGGTCGATCCTCAAGTCAGCGCCCGTTCGATCTCCTGGCTCACCGCCGGGTCGGCCTCGGCCTCAAGAGACTCCCGCAAGGCTCGTTGCGAGTCGATGCCGCCGAGGCGGCCCAGCGCCCACGCGGCGTGCTGGCGCACGGTCGGATCAGGATCGCCCTTCAAACGTCGTGCCAGCGCAGGCACGAGGTCGTGGGCGCCGGTGTTGGCGGCGACCATCGCCGCGTTGCGTACGAGCCCGGCGCGCCCAGTCCGGCGCAGCGCCGTGCCCTTCGTCCGCCGGCGAATCTCGTCATCATCGAGAGAGAGGATGTCCGCCATGTCCAGCTCGACCGAAGCGGACGGAACGGCGGCCCTTTCGGCGAAGCGAATGTTCCAGGGGCAAACCTGCTGGCACACATCGCACCCGAACAGCCAATCGCCGATCGATTCTCGCAGCTCCACCGGGATGCGGCCCCGATGCTCGATGGTGAGGTAGGAAATGCAGCGCCGTGCGTCCAGAGTCCGATCGGGCAGGATGCAGTCGGTCGGGCAGGCGTCCAGGCAGCGCGTGCACGATCCGCACCGGTCGGCGCCGAACGGGGGATCGGGGACAAGGGCGAGGCTGAGCAGGATTTCGGCGAGGAGAAAGTAGGAGCCTCGTCGCGGATGGATCAGGCAGGTGTTCTTCCCGATCCAACCCAGGCCGGCGCGTTGGGCCAGTTCGCGCTCCAGCAACGGACCGGTGTCCGTGTAGGCGCGGAAGGGGAAGGACCTTCCCAGGCGCGCCTCCATCGCCGAAACCCATGGGCCGATCCGGTCGAGCAAGACGTCGTGGTAGTCGGGCCCACGCGCGTAGGCGGCGATCCGGCCCCGGGTCGCCGGCGGCGAGGGAGGCTCGTAGGGCCAGGCGAGCACCAGGATGGAACGGCACTCAGGCAGGATGCGCCTCGGGTCCTCGCGACGCTCGACGGCGTCCGCGCGGGCGAGGTAGGCCATCTCGCCGTGTCTCGCTTGCGAGAGCCAGCCCCGATAGGCGTCCAGGTGCGGTGGAGGATCCGCCGTGCTGATCCCGGCCAGGGAGAACCCGAGGCGCAGGGCTTGCTCCTTGGCGAAGCGCGTCAGTGCGTGGGGGTCGATGTCCTTCGGCTCGATGTCGTCCACGCGTCAATAGTACACGGGCTCGGGCGCAGGCTACCGCGATGCGTCCCGGATGGGAAGCCTGCGGCTGAAGCCCGACCAGGGGCTAACCGTTCGAAGGCTGCCGCGATCCGTGTCGGAGGAAAGCCTGCGGCTCCCGCGGGCGGGCCGGCCGAGGAACCTTCAACGAGCGCGCGGGGAGCGAGCGCCGACCCCAAGGGAGGCGCGAAGCGAGGCGCCGGGCCGATGGATCAGCGGCCTTGGAGGTAGGCGTCGATGGCGGCGGCGGCGCGCCGTCCGGCGCGCATGGCCGTCACGACCAGATCGGGGCCGGACACGGCGTCGCCCCCGGCGAAGATCTCGCGGCGGGAGGTTGAGCCGGTCTCGGGATCGGCGACGATCAGCCCGTACTTGTGGGTCTTCAAGTCGGGCGTCTTCTCGCCGATCAACGGATCCGGCCAGTAGCCCAACGCAAGCACAACGGTGTCGGCCTGGACCGTGAAGTTGGATCCTTCGATCGGGACCGGGCGGCGACGACCGCTGGCATCCGGCTCGCCCAACTCGCACTGCAAGCATTCAACGGCACCGACGCGTCCATCCGGGCCGGGCAGGAAGCGGACCGGCTGAGTCAGGAAGCGGTAGTGCGCCCCTTCCTGGCGGGCCAATTCTCGGTCCTTCTTGCCGCCGGGCATTTCGGCCTCGGTGCGGCGGTAGAGGCAGGTGACCTCTTCAGCGCCCAGGCGAAGAGCAGTGCGCAGGCAGTCGGAAGCGGTGTCACCGCCGCCGACGACGGCGACCTTGCGGCCGATGGTCGGACGACCTTGCATGCCGGGCGGGAGGATGGACGATTCGACGTTGCCACGGATGAGGAATTCCGTGGCGGGGTACACACCGGGCAGATCGGCGCCGGGCACGTCCATGGGGGAGTCGACGCCGCTGCCGACGCCGAGGAAGACGGCCTCGAAACCGGCCGCCAGCAGGTCATCAACGGTGCGGTCGCGCCCGACGCGCACGCCGGTCTCGAAGCGGGCGCCGGCGCGACGGAAATCGTCGATGCGGCTGTCCACGAGACGCTTGGGGAGCTTGAAGTTGGGGATGCCGTAGGTCAGCAAACCGCCCGGGTGGGGGTAGGCCTCGAAAACGACGACCTCGTGGCCGCGCTGGAGCAGTTGCTCGGCGCACGCCAGGCCGGCGGGGCCGCTGCCGACGATGGCCACCCGCTTCCCCGTCGGCGCGCCGACGGGGAGCTGCACGCCGCTGTGCTCGCGTTCGTAGTGAGTGACAAAGGCCTCCAGGCTGCCGGTCAGCACGGGTTCGCCGCGCTTGTTGCGTACGCAAGAGCCCTGGCATAGAGCTTCATGCGGGCAGACGAGGCCGCAGATCTCGGGTAGAGAGCTGGTCTGCCGGTAGACGCGGGCGGCGCCGATGAAATCCCCCTGCTCGATGAGCCACAGGGCATCGGAAATGTGATTCTGGACCGGGCAAGCCTCCCGACATGGCTCTTCGGGGCAATGGATGCAGCGTTCGGCGGCGCGGCGCGCCTGGTCTTCCGTCAGGTAGGGGTAAGCCGGCTCGAAGTCCGAGAGGCGTTCGGCCACGGAGCGCGCCACAAGGTCCTCGAACGGCAACTTCATGCGGGCTTTGCGGTCCACGGCGGGCTGTTCCGACGAGGCTGGCATGCTGGGCTCTCCGTCCCTCACGCCCCCATGATAAAAAGTCCGCCCCCGGGAACGCAGTTGAACATATCACTCCCACCGGTGACAACCGTCACAATGACGCCCCAATGTGTCCATTTTCGGGGGGTCTTGTCCTGGGGGGTACAATCGGCGGACAGAACGTCCCTATCCGGTGGCGGGACTTCTGGGAGACCTGGAAGGTCTCCCGAATTCCTTCAAGCCGGATTCACACAAGCTTCACAATCACCCGCCATCCTCCTGGAGTGTCTCTTCCGGCGGACCATGGCGGTGGCTGGCGATGCGGATGGAGGATCGTGAGTCATGAAACGACGATGGATCATTGTTGGGGGCGCCGTGGTCGGCCTGATCGTCCTGGTGATCGGCGTGGCCTCGTTGCGCGCCTCGCGCGCCTCGGCGGCCGCGGCGAGCCTCCAGACGGTGGCGCTGGTGCGCGGACCGCTGACGGCGTCCGTGGGCGCGACGGGGACCGTGCGACCCAATCAACTGGCCGTCCTCAGCTTCGAGACGACGGGCACCGTTGATCGGGTTCTCGTCGAGACCGGCGATATCGTTCACGACGGCGATCGACTGGCCGACCTGCGGCAAGCCTCCTTGCCCGCCCAGGTGATTCTGGCGGAGGCCGACCTGGTGGCGGCGCAGCGGGCACTGGACGATCTACTGCACTCCAACCAGGCCCTGGCCCAGGCGCAGCTGGCTCTGGCGAACGCACGTGACGCGCTCGAGAAGGAGCAAAGGGATTACACCGTCAACCAAGAGGGAAATCGCGGTACAGCAGAGACGGTGAAGGCTGCCCAGGCCAAGCTCGCGGCGGCGCGCGAACGGATGGAGCAGGCGAAGAGCGCCTACGAGCACGCGCCCGGCCACCTCTCCGACGGCGGGCCCAAGGCCGACGCGTACCTGGCGTACAACAATGCCCGGATCGCCTACAACCAGGCGCTGTCGGCCTACAACTGGTACACGGGTCACCCTACCGATATCCAGCAGGCCCAGCTGGAAGCCGAACGGGCCGTGGCTCAGGCGGCGTTCGATGACGCCCAGCGCGAGTACGACCGGCTGAAGGATGGACCGGCGGCGGACGACATCGCCGCCGCCGAGGCACGGGTGGCCGCCGCCCAGGCGACCCTCGAAAATGCCTGGATCGCCGCTCCCTTCGACGGGACGATCACGCGCGTCGACGTCAAGCCCGGGGACCAGGTGGCGCCGGGATCGGTCGCTTTCGAGATGGCCGATCTGAGGCGCATGCTCGTCGACGTCGAGGTATCGGAGATCGACATCAATCGCGTCCAGGTCGGCCAGCCGGTGACGCTGACCTTCGACGCCATTCTCGACCGGACGTACACCGGCCACGTCATCGAGGTCGGTCTGGTGGGCGTGGAAGTGCAGGGTGTGGTGAATTTCCCGGTGACCGTCGAACTGGATGACTCCGACGCTTTGGTGCGGCCCGGATTGACGGCCGCGGTGAATCTGGTGGTCGACCAGATCGAGGAGGCGCTGCTGGTGCCCAACCGGGCGGTGCGCGTGCGTGATGGGGACCGGGTCGTGTATGTGCTGAGAAACGGGCAACCGACGGCGGTGCCGATCCAACTGGGCGTCTCGTCGGACACCGACAGTCAGGTTCTGGGCGGCGATGTGGCTGCCGGCGATCTGGTGCTGCTCAATCCGCCGGCCGTGTTCGAGCCGCCCGGGCCGGGATCGTTCTTCCGGCGGTGAGAATGGACGACTGGGTCATCGCCGCCGACGACCTGACGAAGGTCTACCGCCTGGGCGCGATCGACGTCCCGGCTCTGCGGGGTGTGTCGCTGCGCGTCCGGCGGGGTGAGGTGTTGTCGATCATGGGACCGTCGGGCTCGGGGAAGAGCACGTTGATGAACATCCTGGGCTGCCTCGACCGGCCGACCTCCGGCAGCTACTCTCTCGATGGAGAAACGGTATCGGACCTCCACGATGACCAACTGGCGGCCATCCGCAACCGCAAGGTCGGATTCGTCTTCCAGAGCTTCAACCTGCTCGGCCGCCAGACGGCCCTGGCCAACGTGGAACTGCCGATGCGCTACGCCGGGGTGATGCAGGAGCGGCGGGCACGCGCCGAGCAGGCCCTGCAATCCGTCGGGCTGGGCGACCGGCTGCACCACCGGCCGAACGAGCTGTCGGGGGGACAGCAGCAGCGCGTCGCCATCGCCCGGGCGCTGGTGAACGATCCGTCGATCGTCCTGGCCGACGAACCGACGGGGAACCTCGATTCCAAATCCGGCGAGGAGATCATGAGCATCCTGCTCGACCTGAACACCTCGCACGGCACCACCCTGATCTTCGTGACGCATGACCCTACCATCGCGTCCCGGACGCAACGGGTCATCCGGTTGCGCGACGGGCTGGTGGATGACGGCAACGGCCGGACGGCGGGGGGCGCCTCGTGAACGTCCTGCAGAGCGCGCTCGAGGCGTTGGAAAGCCTGAGCAGCAACAAACTCCGCTCGGGCCTGACGGTGCTGGGCATCGTCATCGGGGTGGGCGCGGTCATCGCCATGCTGGCCATCGGGCGGGGCGCCCAGGACACGATCACGGGGTCCATCAGCGCGATCGGCACCAACCTCTTGTTCGTCGTCGAGGGGGGCTCGGAGGAGGTGCGCAACCCGAAATCGCTGACTCTGGGGGACGCCGAGGCGATCGGCGATCCGTTCCAGGCGCCGTCGGTGGTCGATGTGGCGCCCATGCTGCAGGGCGGGGTCGAAGTGACGTTCGGCGGCGAGGCGACGTTCACCCAGGGCCAGGGTGTGACGCCGGACTACGAACACGTGCGCAACGTGACCCTGACGGAGGGGGAATTCATCAGTGAGGAACACATGCTCGGGCGAGCGGCGGTGGCTGTGCTGGCGCCCGACACGGCCAAGGCGCTCTTCGGCCGGACGGAAGGGATCGTCGGCGAGACGATACGGATCGAGGGCCAACCATTCCGCGTCATCGGGGTCACCGAGGCCATTGGCGGCTCCGGCTTCACCAACCAGGACGACCGCGTGTTGGTGCCCCTGACGACGGCCGAGACGCGCCTGCTGCGCCGCGGCCGGGACGAGGTCGACATGATCATGGCCCAGGCGGTCTCGGCCCAGGCGGTCGGGGCGGCGCAGGAGGAGATCGCCGGCATCCTGCGCGCCCGCCATCGCTCGCCGATCGGGGCCGACGACTTCACCGTCTTCACCCAGCAGGACTTCATCGCCACGGCCGAGACCATCACCAACGTCCTGACGATCTTCTTGGGCGGCATCGCCGCCATCTCGCTGCTGGTCGGCGGGATCGGCATCATGAACATCATGCTCGTGTCGGTGACCGAGCGCACGCGCGAGATCGGCCTGCGCAAGGCGATCGGCGCCCGCAAGCGCGACATCCTGATCCAGTTCCTGACCGAGTCGTCGCTCTTGAGCCTGATGGGCGGCGTGATCGGGATCGCCTTGGGCTGGGCGCTTTCGACGGTGGTCGGGTTCATCGCCCGCGCCTCCAACGCCGAGCTCAACCCGGCGGTCAGCCTGGACGCGGTGCTGCTGGCGACGCTGTTCTCGGCCGCTGTCGGGCTGTTCTTTGGACTCTACCCGGCCAAGCGAGCCGCCGATCTGGAACCCGTCGAGGCGCTGCGGTACGAATAGAGTCTCCAGTTCCCAGTTTCCAGTTGCCAGTCAGGCCAATGTACAAGACATGGGCTAGCCAAGTCCGAGTCCTTGACTGGCAACTGGGAACTGGAGATTGGCAACCAGCTAGAGGAGGGCTCCATGCACTTCGGCGCGATCTTCCCCCAGGTCGAGTTCCCGCCCGATCCGGTTGCCGTCCGCGACTATGCCCAGGCCGTCGAG
>DATIFK010000070.1:0-6159 GCA_035455265.1 Anaerolineales bacterium | reverse complement strand
CCCAGGCCTCCGGGCCCGGCGCGTCCGTGGAGGCGGCCTCGACCCCGAGGCCCTTCGCCAGGATCTCCAACGGGTGGAGCGCCTGGACGCCCGTGTGGCCGGCCAGCCACCACCGACACGTTTCCGAATCGGTGACGACGACGTCGGGAGCAGTCTGGCGGACCTGGGCGAAGAGCCCGGAGCCGACATCCTGCGCGACGGCGTAGCGCTCTCGTTTGAGCCCATAGGTGCCGGCGACGCCGCAGCATTCGTGGTCCGAGAGTTCGATGTCGAGTCCGGGGATTCGGCGCAGGACATCGTAAGCCGGAAACCCGATGCCGTGGCTCTTGAGTTGGCAAGGAGGGTGATAGAGGATGCGCATCGGCACCGGCCGCAGGTTGTCGAGGGGGTTGGGAGGAGGCAGCACATCTCTCAGGAATTCGAACACATCGTATACGGCCTCGGCGACGGTGGTGGAGGCCTCATCCTCAAGACCCAGGATGGCGCGGTACTCATGCTTAAGGGCGAGGGTGCAGGAGGTAGAGGTCCCGAGGATCGGGATGCCCGCCGACGCGAACGGGGCCAGGCCGCGAAGGTTGGTACGAGCATAGCCGCGGGCGGCGTCGAAGAGGCCGTTGGATTGGAGTGGAAGCCCACAGCAGCCCTGGGGCGGAAGGCAGACGTCGTAGCCGAGAAAATCGAAGATGCGCAGCAAGAGGCCGCCGAGGGAGGGTTCGTAGTGATTGACGCTGCATCCGTGGAAGTAGGCGATCGTCGGACGCGGCCCCGCAGGCGGGAGGTCCATCCGGCGCCCTATTTCGCGGGAGCGGAACGTTCTTGGGGAGAAGTCCGGGAGAGGCGCTGAACGGCTTACCCCGACGAGGATCTCGGCGAGCAAGCGAGCCGGGGCGGCGTGGAGGGCGACGTTCGCAATGGGTGCGAGGGGCGCGGCAAGGCGCGCCAGCATCGCCGGGCGGGCGAGCATTTGGTCCCTCAGCGGGACACCGCGCTGGGAGGCCAACCGCGCTTTGGCCTGGACGTTCAGCTCGGCGATAGGGACGTCGTGAGGGCACACGCGCGAGCAGACGCCACATCCCGAACACCACGAGAGCGACGCGTCTGGGATGTGCGCGCGGGGATGGCGGAATCGTTCGGCTTGAGGTCCAACGGCTTTCGGCCCGAGGAAGAGATCGGTCGCCGCGGCGACGGGGCACGCCGATGTGCACACATTGCACTTGACGCAGGTCTCCGCCATGGCCGGGATGACGGTCATGCGAGGGCCGCCTCGACGGCGGCGGAGGCCGTGACCAGGTCGATCCCCTGGCGGTTTCGTTCGCGGGATCGGTCGGCCCCGGCGAGTACGCCGCCGCAGGCAAAGACGTTGTCGAAGTACGGCCGGCCGCTGGCATCGCATGGCTGCATGCTCGTATTGACCGACAGTCCGAAGGCGGCATACGGTTGAGGGCCGAGGGCGGACGGGCCGACCCAGGCATCTCGTTCGGAGGCGGCCGGGAGCGGGATATCGAACACGCTCTCGTGGATGCGTCCCGATCGCTCGGCCTGCCAGCCTCTATGCAGGGCGCCCCCTGTGGCGAGGACGACCTGGCCGGCATCGACCGGTCGTGGTCCGGCTGGGGTAGCGGCAACGACGCCGAGGGCACGGCCGGCCGCATGCCGCCCGTCGATTCGCCCGATGGCGGCCGAACCCTCCAATATTCGACAGCCTGATGCCAGGGCAGCGCGCCGAAGGAGGCGTTCCAGTCGGAGGCCGGGCAGCGAGGGAGGCAGCGTCGGAATCTCAAAGAGCGGGAGGGCCAGCAGGTCCTGGAGCTCCGAGGCTGCGGTGGTCTTCCGCAGGCCGAGGATGGCTGGGAGTCCTAGGCGGTTCGCGCCCTTGAGGAGCGGCGCCCAACGGCGTGCCACCTCGGCTGCCGGCCATCGGTCGTCGAAGCGCATGGCCCAGTCGGTGCTGTACCAGTCTCTGGAACCAGGGGCGTCGGGAATGGGCAGGTCCACGACCGTGGCCCTGGCGCCGTGGCGTCGCATGCCATCTGCAACCAACGAAGCGCTGAAATCGCGGAAGCCGTCGAAGTTGGCGATGAGCGTGTCGACGGGAACCTCGACCTCTCCCGCGGCGAGCGTGATCGGCGCGAGATGAACGGACTGGACGGAGCCCGCGGCGGTGGGCAGGTGGAGTGTTAGGTCAGCCTGCCCGGAGTAGGGAATCCCTTGGCTCGAAGTGATCTCAAGGAATGCGGCGAGCGCCGAAGCCAACCGATCTTTACCGGCGAGACGCAGGGGATGTTGGGAAGGAAGGCTGTCCCAGTCGCTCTCCCCCAGGCTGATGCAACCATGGGCCAGAGAAAGGCCGCCTCGACCTCGCGCGACTAACGTGACGGTGGCGCCGCGGCGGGCGGCCAGGTTGGCGGCGAAGAGGCCGGCGAGTCCGGCGCCAACAATCACCACATCGTTCACGGAGAGTCCACGCCGAGCAAGTCCATGTAGACGCGGCGATTGAACTCGAGTTGACGCAGGCCGGCCCCCCACATCAGGGGGCGAAGCCCGCGCCAGCGCTCCTCCAGGAACGACTCCAGCGCCGCCCGCGCGTTGAGGCGAGGGTCACGGCTGTGGAGGATCCCGGCAGAACGGAGGGCGCAGAAGGCCGCTTGACACGGCCCCATGCCGAGGCGCAGGTCGCGGCGCAGGTCATCCAATTCGGCAGAACCCGAAGCCTCGAGGGCCCGCCGGATGTCCACGGTCGAGATGAGTTCGCATTCACAGACAACGCCGCTCGGGCGCAGGTCGTCGAGCCGATCGGGAAGACGGTGGAACCGGCGAGGCGGCGGAGACAGGACCGTCTCACCTGTCCGGCAGCGGGCCGACGAAGCGAGCTGTTGGGCGACCAGGTCGACCGTGTCCTCGGCCATGCGGCGGTAGGTCGTGAGCTTTCCGCCGATGATGGTGACCAACCCTTCCGGACCGCCGGCGGCGCCGTGGTCGATGAGCGCGTGAGCGCGCGGGAGTTGGCGCGTCTCCTGGGACGACGCGTCGGGTGGCCGATAGAGCGGGCGGATTCCGGCCCAGGCTCGCAGAGGCCGATGGTCCTCGATCGATGGAACGAGGGCGGCGGCCTCCTGAAGGAGCAGATCAATCTCCCATGGCTCGATTCCGACGTCGTCGGCTTCCTGGACGGGCGTATCGGTGGTCCCGAGGACGGCCACGGTGCCCACGGGAACGATGATGTCGCCGTCGGCCGGGGACTTGAGTCGATTGACGACGGTGTTTACCAGCCGCGTCGCCATGGCGATCATGGTTCCCTTGCCTAGCGCGAGCGGGAGGTCGGCACCGGCCAGCCGGGCGATGCGGCCGGCGAAAGGTCCGGCGGCATTGACGACGACTCGAGCTTCGACGTGCTGAAGGCCCCCGTTGGGAGTGGAGGCGGCCGCCAGGAAACCCTGCGTGCGTGGAGTCAACCGTTCGAGGCGGTGGCGCAGGAGGACGGCTCCGCCGGCCCGGGTGATGGCCTGGGCGAGAGCGTGCAGAAGGTCGAAGGAATCAAGCGCGGCGTCCTGGACGAGGAAGGCGCGAAGGAGCGAGCGGTTGAGCAGTGGCTCACGCCGCAGCGCCTCGGACGACGAGATCTCGTCCACGGCGACGCCCTCCCGGCGGCATGCGGCCAGCCACTGCTCGACATAGGTTTGCGAGTCGCCAGGTATGGCGAGGAACAGACCCCCCGTGTCTTCAATGGTGTGAGGCACGATGCGCCGAAGGATGGCGTTCTCCCGGGCGCAATCCCGGGCGGAAGCGGGGTCGCTGATTGCGTACCGTCCGCCCGAATGCAGCAGGCCGTGATAGCGTCCCGACGTGCCTTGGCCCAGATCCCCCTGTTCGAGAACGACGACCGACAAGCCGCGCAGGCGCGCGTCCCAGGCGACGCCCAGGCCGGTGGCGCCGCCTCCGATGACCAGAAGATCAGTCGTCAGGGCATTCATTTCATTGGAAGGCCGTGGAGCCGGATTGTAACTCGCCCGATTGCGGGGATGGGCCGCTTGTGCAACTGCCCGGTGGAGGTCACTCGATAGGACGCGTTGGGCGATCGGCTTGGCGAAAGCGTTCGAGGTCGCGCACGAACTCCAGCGTGGTGGACGATTCCTCGTAGCCCAGGGCCAGGAAGAACGCATGGGCCTCCGTCCGGACGACGTCGGTGCGCAGGAGCAGCCGGGCGCGCCCGGATTCGAGGGCCCAGGTTTCAGAGGCGGCAATCAGGCGGCGCCCAACTCCCTGGCGACGAAAGGCGCGCGCCACGACGATGGCCACGACCTCGGCCGTCTCTTCGTTCGAGAGATCGCAGGTGACGCGCAAGTGCGCGTAGCCAAGAAGAGACTCACCGCTGAGCGCCATCAACAACCTGTCCTCGCGCGGCAAGGTCTCCAACCGCCGCCGAACGTCGTCGGCTGTCGCTGCGAAACCGACCTCGCGCTGGAGAGCGGCAAGTTGAACGATGTGGGGTTCAGGAGGGTGGCGGGTGCGGATGATCTGCAGGTTGACCATGGGGGTCACGCTTTTCACCTGCCGGGTGGAGACCACTCCCGGCTGCGCTGGACGGCTTGCTGCCAACGGGCATAGCGCGCTTGACGGTCGGACTCGGAGAGGCGAGGTTCGAACTCGCGGTCGAGGCGCCATTGGGAGGCCAGGTCTGCGGGCGAGGCCCAGATGCCGGTGGCGAGGCCCGCCAGGAACGCTGCACCGAGGGCCGTAGTCTCGCTTTGGTGCGGACGCTGGACCGGCAGACCCAGTACGTCGGCCTGGATCTGAAGGAGCAAGTTGTTGCGCGCCGCGCCTCCGTCGACGCGCAGGGCGTACAGGCGAAGGTTGGCGTCGGCGCGCATGGCGTCGACCACGTCGCGGGTCTGGAAGGCGATCGACTCGAGGGCGGCGAGGGCCAGATGGGCCGCGGTGGAACCGCGGGTGAGGCCGAGGATGGTGCCGCGGGCGTACGGATCCCAATAGGGCGCGCCCAGCCCGACGAAGGCCGGCACGAAGACGACGCCACCGCTGTCCGGAACTGTGCCCGCAAGGGCCTCGACCTCACTCGATTCGCGGATCAGCTTCAAACCATCGCGCAGCCATTGGATCGCCGCACCGGCGATGAAAACGGCTCCCTCGAGGCAATACGTGGTTGGGGCGTCCGCCAGCCGCCAACCGATGGTGGTCAGCAGCCCGGATGCGGAAGCCACGGGTTGCGTGCCGGTGTTGAGCAGAAGGAAGCAGCCTGTGCCGTACGTGTTCTTGGCCATCCCGGATTCGAAACAAGCCTGCCCGAACAAGGCTGCCTGTTGGTCGCCGGCAACTCCGGCCAGAGGGATCTCGGCCCCGAGCCACTCCTGGTCGCAAAGGCCGAAGATCCCGGATGAGGGCTGAACCGTCGGCAGGACCGAAGCCGGGATGCCCAGGTGGTCGAGGATGGTCTCATCCCAACACTGCCGGTGAATGTCGAAGAGCAACGTGCGAGAGGCATTGGAGACGTCGGTGGCGTGGATCCGGCCTTTCGACAGGCGCCAAAGCAGGAACGTGTCGATCGTTCCGAACGCCAGGTTCCCGTCAAGGGCGCGCTCCCGCGCCCCGGGGATGTTCTCGAGGATCCACGCCACCTTGGTTCCGGAGAAGTAGGCGTCGGTGACGAGCCCGGTTCGCTCGCGGATGTGCTGATCGAAGCCTTCGGCCCGCAAGCGATCGCACATCGCGGCGGTGCGCCGGCACTGCCAGACGATGGCGTTGGTGACCGGTCGCCCTGTGGAGCGGTCCCAGACGACCGTCGTCTCGCGTTGGTTGGTGATGCCGATGGCGATGATGTCCTGGGGACGGACGGCCGCGCGGGCGATGACCTGTTGCATCGTCTCGAGTTGCGTCGACCAGATTGCCTCGGGGTCGTGTTCGACCCAGCCGGGGCGCGGGTACAGCTGCGGGAACTCCTGCTGGGCGACGGCGACCGCCTCGCCGTCGCGATTGAACAGAATGCTGCGCGAGGAGGTCGTCCCCTGGTCGAGAGCCAACACGTGCTCAGGCACTGGCCGGTCTAGCTCCGCAGAAACAACCGCTCGTAGACGAGTGCCGCCAATCCGGCGCCGATGAATGGCCCGACAACGTAGATCCAGATGTCCTGGAATTGAAGAAGGGCGA
>DATIFK010000069.1:0-10974 GCA_035455265.1 Anaerolineales bacterium | reverse complement strand
GAGCTGGCCGAGGAACTGGCGGGCGTAGGCCGAGAGCGACTCGACGTAGCGCCGCTGCCCTTCGGCGAAGATCGTGTCGAAGGCCAGCGACGACTTGCCCGAGCCGGAGATCCCCGAGATCACGACCAGCCGGTCGCGGGGGATCTCCAGGTTGATGTTCTTGAGGTTGTGCTGGCGTGCGCCAACAACGACGATCTTGTCTTGAGGCATTGAGGGGCCGCGCCCGATGGCGTGCGAGCGCAATCTGGCATTATAACAGCCGGGGGTCGGCTACCCTTCCCACCGGAGGGGGATTTGCAGAGAACCAGGGCCCGCGGGGAGGCGTCAGTGGTCAGTCACGTCTTGTTCTGACCACTGGCCACCGACCACTCCCGGCACCTCGTCCCGATGTCCTTACGGAGGACACCCCGTTCGGACCGCGAAGCCCCGGTCCGCCGGGGCGAGACGACCGGGACGGTGTGACCCCTACTCGATATCTGCGTCTTCGTCGGTGGGTTCAGGGCCGCGCGATGCAGCCGCCTGGTTGGACTGAAAGAACATGTCGGCGTACCCGGCATTGCGCCAGGCGAAGACCGTCTCGGGGCTCAGCGGACTGCCGCGGACCAGCAGGGTCGACCGGACGAACTCGGCGTCGGGAGGCACGGATACCCGGCTGGCGCGGCCCAGCATGGCCACCGCTGGGATGGCGTACCCCAGCACGGCGAGGACGGCCAGGATGGCCAAGGAGCCGAGGGGATTGCCGTCGAACGAGACCAGGTTCAGGGCCAGCGCGCCGACGATCACGGCCAGCGCCACCAAAGCGGAGATCAGATGCGCCTGCAATCGGGCGCTGGTCTGGTCGCTGGAGCTGGCCGCGGCGCGCTTGCGGCACGACGCGCACAGGGGGATCCGAAACGTCGCCGACCGGCGTCCGCCCAGGGTCTTCGGCCGCGGCAGACTTCCGACGACCGGCCACCGAGCGGGCGCGGGCGTGCGCAGACAATGAGCGCAGGCGTTGATGGGGAAGCGAACCCGGTCCCCGCGCAACGTGACCCGCGTCCGTTGTTGAGCGGCGGGTTCCTCCGATGGGACTGCGCTGGGCGCGGCCGCGGCTTGGGCGGGGGCAGCGACGGGCGCGGGAGCGGATGGCGCGGCCGGCGATGGGGGCGGAGGCTCGACCGGGGTGGCGCGGCCGGATCGGAGCCAGTCCGGAAGAGGTTCGGACTCCGGCGATAGAACGACCGGCGGTCGCTCCCAGTGCGCGGGCTCCGGTTCGGTGGGGATGGGAACGCCGGCGGACAGGCCGCTGGTCGAACGCAGTCGGTCGCCCAGCCAGCTCGGCTCGACGTCTCCTCCCTCGACTGGTTCTTCTTCGACGATCTCTTCCTCGGCGGCGGGTTCTCGCACCGCCACGGGTGCAGGCGGCGCCGGCCGCTCCGCCTCGGCTCGGCGGCGCACAGCTTCGAGCCAGACCCATTGCTTGAGGGCGAACGCGGACACCTGGGGGTAGTCCGGGGAGATTCGGCCGTACATGACGCGCTCGCCGGTGTCCTCGACGACGAACGCCGACCCGCAATGGCTGCACGTCACATAGTCCGGGAAGTTGTCGATGTGCTGTACCGCCAGCTGACCGATGTTGCAGATCGGGCAGGCCAGCCCGGCGACGAAGCTGTCATCGACCGTCTGAGCAGGCGTTGAGGCCATGCTGACCAAGGCTCCGAGGAACCGTATCCATCAATCTATCACAACGGGCTTTCCTGGGCAACGTGACCTCCGGCGGAGCCTGCGCCGCGACCGTCGGCGAGTGGAGGGCCGAAGCCGGGTCGTTATCGCTGCAAGGCGGACTGGAGGAAATGCTGTCGCCGTGCGCGATCTGCAATGTGCGAGGCGATGAACTCGAACGCCTCGCGGCTGCGCGCCTCCCATGTGCCGGCCTGGCTCCCATCGAGACGGCTCAGGTCCCACGCCAGTGGACCGATCATCCGCCGAAGCCCCATGGCGCTGGCCTCTTCGTAGGCGTGCTCGAGGTCGCGACGGGCCTCCGCCTCACGCCCGCGCCGTGTTTCGAGTCGCCCCCGCAGACCGAGAGCCTCTGGAACGAAAGCGCGTGCCTGGTGGCCCTGGAGAAAGTCGAGATAGCGGGCGAGCCGACTCTGCGCCGCGTCAAGGTCGCCTTGCGCCAGGGCGAGTTCCACCAGCCCCATGGGCACAAGAAACGGCGCCATAAGCCGTAGACCTTCAGACGGCAGGAGGGTTTCGGCCTCAGCCAGCGTTTGGCGCGCCTCCTGGAGATCCCCCAGGCGGACCTGCACTCTCCCGAGGTGGCCCAGCACGTGCGGCGTGAGCAGTCGCCGCGCGAAGGGAGGGGGCGACTCGGCGATCGCCTGCAGCTCCTGCGAGGCCCGCTCGGCGTCTCCGAGATAGGCGTGAATCCATGCCAGGTCAGCTTCGGCGACATAGGCCGCCACGTCGTGTCCGGAGAGACGTCCGAGGCGGATGGCCTCTTCACGCGACTCGATCGCCAAGTCGGGGAGACCTTCGTCGAGATAGACCTGTCCCACGAAGAATCGGCTGTTGGCCTGCCCCCACAGGTTGCCGATTCGCAGAGCGATAGAGGCTGCCTCGTCCGCCGCCGCCCGCGCCTGGGTGAACTCTCCGATCAGGTGACGCGCCCCAACCGAAATCGACAGGCAATCGGCCAACATCGGCAGATTCCCAAGTCGCCGCCAGAGCGCTTCCGCTTCGGGCTGTGCGGCGAGCGCCGATGTAGGGTCGTCGAGGGCTGTGTAGGCGTAGACGAGATCGTTGAGGGTGAAGGCGCGCTGCTCGTCCAGACCCTCGCGGCGGGCGATCTCCAGCGAGGCTTGCCCCAGTCGAACGGCTTCGTGGATATCGCCGCCGGAATAGACGCGCAAGATCATCTGATTCCACAGCACCCGGCTCTCGGCGGCGGCGTTCCCCGATCGTCGGGCGAGTGCCAGGGCCTGGTCCAGAGTGGACGAGGCCAAGTCCGGATCCTGCGACGGGTTGGGGGTAGCCAGAATCTTGGCCCGCGCCATGAGCGCGGCGAGGTGCAGGCGCGTCTCGCCGCGCGCCCGGGCGGCTTCCTCCAGCCACTCGTAGGCGCGCAGCGCGTCGCCGAAGCGACTCTGGAGCTCGAGAGCCTGGCCCAATCCGGAGGCGACGTCCTCCAGGACATCGGGTGGGGAGGTGTCGGGGTCGAGCAGGTCGAGGGCCCGAGCGAAGTGCAGCGACGCCTCGGCGCTGGCGTGGAGGCGGGCCGCGGCGTGTCCGGCGCGAAGCAGATAGGTCAGGGCCCGGTCGAGGTCGCCTCCGAGCAAGAAGTGATCCGCCAGACGCGGCGCCAGTTCCTCCTGCCTCTCCGCCGGGGCCGCCTCGAGGCTGTCGCCCACGGCGAGGTGGAGACTGCGGCGTTCGGCGCGCAACAGGGAGGCGTAGGCTGCGTCCTGGACGAGGGCGTGCGAGAACTGATAGTCCCCTGGACCGGATGGATCGGCAGGGCGGATCAGGCCCGCATCGAGTAAGTGGCGGAGGCGGTCAGTCGCAGAACCAGTCATCAGTCTTCAGTTGTCAGTCATCAGTCTAGCCCTGGCCTTGGGAAGGTCGCCACCTGGAGGGTACGGGTGGCTGGAAGCTGGGAGCCGGCAGCCGGGGTCACGCCTGAAGCTGAACCCACATCGGGCGGTGGTCCGACAGGTAGTAGCGCAGATAGGCCAGGAAGTTCTTTCGATTGGCGCCGCCCTGCCACAGCTCGGGGAAGACGACCGTGTCGAAATCGAAGACACCCTTCGAGCCGGTGAAGGTGCGCTTGGTTGTGCCGGGGAGGAAGGCGACCTGGTCGTAGTTGGCGTCGCTGGCGATGCTGGAGGCGATCTGGGTCGAGTGGAGGGGCACCTCCAGCCCCAGCCGCGTCAGGGCATCGAAGATGGCGTCCCCGGGTTCGCTCTTGGGCATGTTGAAGTCCCCCAGGGTCACGAGCTCGCGGGTGAAGGAGAAGGGACTCTTCTGCCGGCGCGCCGACCACTTGGCGACGGCGTAGGTCTCCAGCTGTCGACGGTTGACCGATGCCTTCTTGGCGGTACCGTAGAACAGGTGGACGTTGACAAACACGAAGGACGTCTCGCCGAAGGAGAAGGCCGCCAGGTAGGGCGTGCGGTCGAATCCGTCGAAATGCAGGGGGTTGTCCTTGAGCCGGATCGAGTCGTACTCGGACGGCGGCAGGGCGATCTCACCGATCTCCTCAAGGGGATCCATCTTGCGTCCGTCGAAAAGGAACGCCATGCGCTCGTTGTTGCCGGCCGCGTCGGACATGAGGACGCGGTAGGTCTTCGGCAGCATCTGGTGGATGTCGAACAACTCGCCGAAGTTCTCGCGCACTTCCTGGACGGCCACCAGGTCGAACCAGGCGATGACTTCGGCCAGAAGGGCGCGATCTTGGGAGCGCCGCTGTTGAGCTCCCAGATTGGCGATGTTCCACGTGGCGACAAGCAGTCGGTCCTTGGTGCGGCGGGGGATGCCGCGCTTCTTGCGGTGCGCCCTCAGGCGCGCTCGCTCGGCTTCGACATCGTATTCGAATTCGAACTTGGGTTTGGGGAAGATCGGCATACCGGGACTCCCGATCTAGCGAGGGACGATGGGCGTGGGGGTGATGAGACGCAGCGGCGGCAGGCCCGCGCCGCAACGCGCGAAGGCCAGATCGCCATAGACCCGGGTGCGGCCGAGAGGCTGGCCGTCGGCGCCGGTGGCGATGAACTGATATTCCATCCAGCCGCGTTCGACATCATCGAGGCCCTTGATGTCCCGGCCGGCATCCATCCCGCGGCGGAAGGCGCCTTGCCCGACGGGCTCCATGGTCTCGATGGTCCAGGCCGTCGGCAGATCGCGGGCGACGTCCCACAAGCGGTAGGCGATGAGCATGCCCTGGGCTCCGGGGACATAGGTTGTGATGTCGAAGGTCACGGCGGTCGGGCCGCAGCTGGCCGGGCCTGAGTAGAAGACCGGCGACGAAAGGACCGGCGTGGTGAAGTCGATCGCCGGCGGGGTCGACGTTCCAGTGGGGAGCTGAGGCGTCGCGCCATCTGGGCCCTCGAGGGTCGCGCCGACATGCGTCTCGACGGGGACCTCCGTTCGGTCTACCGCGGCGGTCGAGGAAGGCGAGGCCGGAGCGGTCGCCGCCGGGGCGCGCGCAGCCCTCCCGGCGCAACCCGATGCGAGCGCGGCCGCGAGAATGAGCGAAGCTTGGACGCGGACCTGGCTCACGGGGAACTTTGCAGGCCCCAAGAACGAGTCATCAGCCATCAGTTGTCAGTTCTCAGGTCAGAGCCGCCGCCATGCCCTGGCTTACAGTGACGACCTGGAATGGACGACGGCCTCATCAGGGAACCTTGCGATTGTAACCTTCCGTGGGCGGTGATCCGGCCGAAGTCCAGGCAGGCAGGCCCCCGACCACCGGCATCTGCGGGGTCGATTTCTGCCCCTACAGCCAACGGTGGCCCTAGCCGATCCTGCTATCTGTGAGGGGACCGCAAGCACCAAGCCCTTCTGATCCTGCTATCCTGGGTCTGCGAATCGAGGCAGGATCGATTCGCGGGCGCTACGAAGGTAGCGGACGTTCCGCGTCGGCCTGGAGGCTACTGGTGGAAGGCCTGATTGGCCGGACGATCAGTCACTATCGGATCCTCGAGCAAGTCGGCCACGGAGGCATGTCGAGCGTTTTCCGCGCCGCCGACGTGACCGGCAAGCGCTTCGTCGCCCTCAAGATCCTGTCCCCCCATCTGGCGACCGACGAACAGTTTCACGCGCGCTTCGAACGCGAGATCAGACTCCTGCTCCACTTGCAGCACCCGAACATCGTCCCGATCCTCGACTACGGCGAAGTCGACGGTCTGGCGTTCATCGTCATGCCGTACTTCTCCGCCGGGACTCTGCACGAGCGGCTCCGCAAAGAGCCGATCGATGTCCGCCACGGCGCCCGCATCGTAGACCAGCTGGCTTCCGCGTTGGCCTTTGCTCACCGCAATGGTGTCGTCCATCGCGATGTGAAGCCGTCGAACGTGCTGCTGGATGAGCAAGGCGATGCGTTCCTTTCGGACTTCAGCTTCGCCCGACCTCAAGACGCCTCTCAGAACCTGACGGGCTCAGCCCTGATCGGCACACCGGCTTACATGTCCCCCGAGCAGGTCCGCGGCCTTCCGACCGACGCCCGGTCCGACCAGTATTCCTTCGCCATCCTGCTGTTCCAAATGGCGACGGGCCAACTCCCCTTCGAGGGCGAGACCCCCATGGCCGTCGCCATGAAGCACGTGAGCGTTCCCCTGCCGCTCCCACGCAGCGTCAATCCGAATCTCCCCGAAACGGTGGAACTGGTCTTGATCCGGGCGCTGGCGAAGGATCCGGCCTTACGCTACGACAGCATCGAAGACCTGAACTCGGCCTTCCAAGGCGCATTGAAGGTGGCGCTCGATGCGCCGCCCAAGATCGGGGCAGCTCGAGGTCCGGACCGCGAGCACACCCGGCTGCTGTACGAGAAGTACCAGAATGTCCGGCCGCGCGCCCGCCCACGCCGCTACGACCGCGCCGTGGTGCTCGCCACCCTGCTTCTTCTGCTGGCCTGCGCCATCACGGGCGGCGCCATCGCCCTCTTCTCTCCCGAGCGATTCTGGCAGGCCAACGCCGCGGCTCCATCCTACGGTGCCCCGCAAGAGCCGACGGTCGATGTGCAGGCGACGATCGATGCTGCTCTGACGGCCTATGCCCCGGCCAAAGGTACCGCTCTCGCGCCCGGGGAGTTGGAAACAGCCGTCGCCGCAGCCGTCTTACAGACTCTGCAGGCGACATTGACGCCGCCAGGGGATGTTACGGGGATGAGCTTGACCAGCGAGACGGCCCCCGGAAACCAGACGGCGACACGGATGTTGGCTACCAGCCTGCCGACCGCCACAAAGACGGTGACGCCCAAGACGCCTTCGCCTACGCCGACGCGGACGCGAACGCCTTCGCGGACGCCTTCGCGGACGGCGACATCGTCCGGGGCGACGACGACCCCGCTGGCGCCCTCCGCCACGTCGGCATCACCGACGGACACCGCGGCGGCGCCGACGGACACGTTGCTCGCTCCCTCGGCCACAGCGGTGCCCGCGAGCGACACGCCTGCTCCCACCGTGGCTCTGACCGCCACCAAGACCCCCACAACGGGCGCGCAGCAATGCAGCTGGCGTGAGGGAAACCCGTCGACATCCGACGAGACGGTGTCGGTGCGCGTCACCAACAACGGCGACCTGCCGGTTCTGGTCTCGCACGTCTCGATCACCTGGACGGGATCCGACCACCTGCGCTACATCCACTGGAGGTTCGAGGGGCCGTTCTGGAGCGGAAACAGCGCCGGCCCTACGGTCTCCTCGGCCACAAGCAAGACGGTGCCCGTGGGTGCCAATCGGACGGTCGAGTTTGAATTCTGGGGATCCAGTTTCGACGGATCCGCCTCGGTTTCGATCGACGCCGGCTGCTGACAGCCCGTGGGACAGACGACCTGGCCATCCCGCGCGACCAGCCGACCAGGCCGTGGGTCAGGCCAGTCGTCGGGCTGATTCGACGTACTCCAGCGACTGATGGCGGAAGTAGGTCTGGTACAGCTCAGCGTAGTGGCCGCGGCGCGCCATCAGGGCGTTGTGATCCCCTTCCTCGATGATCTTGCCCTGGCGCAGCACGATGATGCGGTCGGCCGCCCTCACCGTTGACAGGCGGTGGGCGATCAGGATCGAGGTCGATTCTTCCAGGATCAACCGCAGCGCCTCTTGAATCTGGAACTCGGTGAACGGATCGATGTTGGCGGTGGCTTCGTCGAGGATGAAGATCGCCGGGCGCTGGACGAGCACGCGCATCAGGGACACGAGCTGGCGCTGCCCCATCGACAGCTGTCCGCCGCGCTCGCCGACCTCGCTGGCCAGCCCGTTCGGCAAGGCCTCCAGCCACTCCCCCTCGCCGATGCGGCGCGCCAGGGATTCGATCTCGGGATCCTTGGCCTCCGGGCGTGCGTAGCGGATGTTGTCGTAGACCGTTCCCGAGAACAGGAACGGCACCTGCGGGACGATTCCCAGCTGGCGGCGATAGGCCTGAAGGTCGAACGTGCGCACGTCGCGGCCGTCGACGCGCAAGGCGCCGCCCTGGAACTCGTAGAAGCGCGAGATGAGTTTGGCGATGGTCGACTTGCCGGCCCCGGTATGGCCCACCAGCGCCAGGTCTTCGCCGGCGGCGATGAGGAGCGAGAGGTCTTCCAGGACGGGCTCGCTGGGAAGGTAGTGGAACTGGAGATGATCGAAGGCGATTTCGCCCCGCAGCCTCGGCACCGGCTGTTGGTCGACCTGAACCACGGTGGACTGGGCGTCGATGAGGGCGAAGACGCGTTCCGCCGCCGAGAGCCCGCCCTGGACCTGACTCCAGAAGGCCGACAGGTTCAGCACGGGGAACCAGAAGTAGTCAAGACTGCTGATGAATAGGTACCATGCGCCGACGGTGATCAACCCCTGGACGACGGTCAGGCCTCCGACGTAGACCAGCAGCGCCGTACCGACGCCTCCCAGGGCGTTGAGGGTGGGGAAGACGGAAGCCAGCACGAAGCCGCGCCGCAGGTTGATGCGGTAGGACATTCGGTTGACCACGGTGAACTCGTTGTAGATCGCCGCTTCTTGGCGGAAGTTCTTCGCCACCCCGATCCCGGTCACGGCCTCCTTGATCAGGGCATTGACGTTGGCCATGGCGCGGAAGCCCTCGCGCGTGACGCGGCGAGCCAGCCGGCGGAAGCTCAGAGCGATGAGGAACGGCAGCGGCAAGAACCCGATGAGCCACGGCACGAGGCGGATCTCGATGCTGGCCAGCACGACGAGCAGGAAGATCGCCTCCAGGAACTGGTTGATCAGATCGGTCACCAGCACGACGACCTGGGCGAACTCGTTGGTGTCCGAGGTGATTCGGCTGACGATGCGGCCGGAGGCGTGCTCGCTGAAGAACGCCAGGTCGTGGCCGGCGGCGGCGGCGAAGGCATCCTGGCGCAGACGCAGCATGACGTCGCCCACGGCCCGGGCGGAGTAGATCCGCCGCACCCAGTTGGCACCCCAGATGACGACACCCAAGCCGAACAGAGCCGCCGCCAGTCCGAGCGATCCATCGGCGGCGCCCTGGCGAGCCATGGCATCCACGCCGCGCGACACCAGGATCGGAGTGGCGGCGCCCGCCAGCGATACGATCACGATCATCACGCTGACGAGGAACAGGCGGGGCGACTGCGACCGGAAGTAGGCCCACATCCGGCGCGTCAGGTTCACATCCCCGTAGGTGCGGTCGTAGCTCTCGGCATCGAGGCCGGTGAAGAAGCCCATCGTCAGCCGCCCTCGTAGCGCTCGAAGATGCGCCGGTAAGCCGGCGCGGTGCGCATCAATTCGTCGTGCGAGCCGCGGGCGGCCACTCGGCCCTGACGCAGAACGAGGATGGTGTCGGCCCAACGGATCTGGGACAGGCGATGGGTGATGATGACCGTCGTCCGCCCACGCGCCGCCTGGAAGATGGCCTGCTGGATCTGATCCTCGGTGGCGCTGTCGATCGAGCTGGTCGAGTCGTCGAGGATCAGGATGCGAGGGTCGGTCAGGAAGGCGCGGGCCAGGGCCAGGCGCTGCCGCTGACCTCCGGAGAGGGTCACGCCGCGTTCGCCGACCAGCGTCTCGTAGCCTTCACTGAAGCCTCGGATGAACTCGTCGGCCTGGGCGGCGCGGGCGGCGGCCTCGATCTCGTTGCGCGTCGCGCCGGGTCGGCCGAAAGCGATGTTGTCGGCGATCGAGCGGGAGAAGAGGAAGACGTCCTGCTCGATGATCGAGATCTGCTCGCGCAGGGCGTCGAGATTCCAGTTGCGTACGTCGACGTCGTCGACGAGCACCGCCCCCGACTGGACGTCGTAGGTGCGGTTGATCAACTTGGCGAGCGTCGTCTTGCCGGTGCCGGTCTGGCCCACCACCGCCACGGTCTGTCCGGGGGACACGCGAAAACTGACCTCGTGCAGCACCCGGCCTCGCCCCGGATACTCGAACGACGCCCCGCGGAACTCGATCTCACCGCGCATCCGGCCGGCGTGCCCGGACGGGTTGTGGTCGAGCTCGGTCTGTCGCTGAATCAGGTCGAGGATGCGTCGCGCCGAGGCGATCCCCAGCGACACCTGCGAATAGGCGAACAGCGATACGAACGTGGGGAACCCGAAGAGGTTGATCATCCCGACGTAAGCGATGACCTGGCCCAGATTGATGGCGCCCTGCCGGAAGAGCAGCACGCCGTGCAGGAAGGCTGCGGCGGTGGCCAGGCCGAGCAGGAGCAAGGGCACGAAACGGGCTTCGACTCGGCCCTGGCGCACGAAGGCGTCTCGAAAGGCGCGCGCGTTGGAGCTGAAGCGCTCGACCTCGCTGTCCTCCTGGGAGGATCCCTTGACGACCTCAATGCCGTCCAGGGCCTCCGCCAGGTGGGCGTTCATCCGGCCGAAGGCCGACCGTTCGGCCTCCGTGACCGGGCGCAGCTCGGTCAGGTATTGCCACAGGGCCAGGGCGTAGGCGATCAGGAAGACGGCCGGAGTCAGGATCAGAGCCGGGTGGAAGCTCGGCGCGATCAGCAGCGGCATGATCAGAAAGTTGGCCGAGCCGATGACCAGGTTGAAGCCCGGGTTGAACATCAGGTTGATTTCGCGCACATCGTTGGTGGCCCGGGCCATCGTGTCGCCGACGGGTTGGAGATTGTGGAAGGTCATGCTCTTGCCGAGCAGGCTGACGTACAGCTCGGAGCGGATGTCGCGCTCCAATCGCTGGCCGATGATCTCGGCGCCGAAATTGCGCCCGAGCTGGAGCACCCCGCGCACGACCTGGCTGATCAGGATGTATAGGGCCAGGCGAAGCAAACCGGGGAGGACGTCGCCGCCGGCCAGCACCAGGTTGAAGGCCTGGC
>DATIFK010000068.1:0-8133 GCA_035455265.1 Anaerolineales bacterium | reverse complement strand
CGAGCACGGCCCTACCGGGGATCCTCTCCAGGATGCGGAGCGCGATCGCGGTGAGCATCCCGCATGGAACTTGGAGCCGACGCCGCAGCCGAAGGATCGTCGGGCGCGAGGTCGCGTACCTCCGCCTGAAGGGGGCACGGAGGGTTCACGCGCTTTGACCCCTCCCATCCCGCGGGTTGCGCCTGGATCGAGGAGAGCGAGAGCTTGAAGGCGCCTCGATCGGCGCGGGCCAGCCTCCTGCCGAGGACGGTCATCCTCGCCATCATGGTCCTGCTGTCGGCATGCCAGGCCGGCATGGCCGTGCCCTTTGTCGCGCCAACGCTGGCGGCGAGCCGAACGCCGTTTCAACCGGCCACGGCGACGGCGACGCCGAAGACCATTCCGGTGTGGGTCTCGCCTTCTGTTCCGCCTGCGCTGCGCACGGCCTTCGAGGAGGACATCGCCGCCACCGGGATTTCCGCCGGTTGGGTCGGCCTGCCCGAGGCGGCTCTCGTGCAACTTCGCCCTTCGGCGTCGAACGTCTATGCTGTCTGGACGTACGCCCTGGCGGCGGCCTTCCCGACGATTGAAGACTCGATCGATTGGGCGACTTTCAGCTCGCGCTGGCAGGTTGCCGATGCGGCAGAACCTCCGATTCTGGCATCGCCGGATGTGCGCTTGCTCATGGAAGAGCGCCTCGGACCGCCGGGATCGGGTTCCGTCCAGGAAGCCGTGCCCGGCGATCTGGTCAGCAAGGCATGGGCGACGCGTTCCCAGATCGCCATCGTTCCCTTCGAGGACCTCCAGCCGATGTGGAAGGTCCTCGCCGTCGACGGCCAGTCTCCCGTCCGGAAGGATTTCGTCGGCGATGGCTATCCCTTGCAGGTGACGTTCGGCTTGGAGGGCGACGCCGCCGCGGTTCAGGCGTTGTCCTCCGCCTTGGGATTGTCCGCCGGACCCCGACAAGCGAACCGGGACCCAAGCCGGATGACCGTCGTCGTGCTGACCGGAGTCACCGCGCTCACCCGGGCAACGGCCTGGCGGATGCAGGCCAGAGGGATCGATTACCCGGACGCCTTGATCGGCGACTGGCTGCGCCAGGCCGATATCACGCACGTCAGCAACGAGGTCGCCTTCACTCCGGACTGCCCTCCGCCGACCGAGGATCTGACGATCCTGGTCTTTTGCAGCCAGCCCGGGTACATCGGCCTGCTGGAGGACATCGGGACCGACGTCGTCGAGTTGACCGGCAACCATGTGCTCGACGCCGGGACGGCGGCCTTCCAGTATTCGATGGATCTGTACGACGAGCGCGGCTGGAAGACCTTCGGCGGAGGGCGGGACCTGGCCGGCGCATCTCAGCCGGCTCTGTTCGAGCACAATGGCAACCGCCTGGCGTTTCTGGGCTGCAATGAGGCCGGCCCGACGAGCGCCTGGGTTACCGCCTCACACCCAGGGGCGCTGCCTTGTGGGGAGGATCGGCTGAGGTCCGAAATCCAGGAACTGCGGCGCCAAGGCTACTTGCCGATCTTCACCTTCCAGTGGCACGAGCACTACATCCCCTGGCCCGACCCCAACCAGCGCGAGGCCTTCGAGGCGGCGGCCGATGCCGGAGCGGTCATCGTCAGCGGGAGCCAGGCGCATCAACCTCAGGGCTTCGAATTCCGCGGCGACACCTTCATCCACTACGGCCCAGGGAACCTGTTTTTCGATCAGATGTGGGCCCTGGCGGTGCGGCAGGAGTTCATCGACCGGTATGTGTTCTACGATGGCCGGCTCGTTTCGGTCGAGCTCCTGACGGCCATGCTGGAGGACTGGGCGCAGCCGCGGCCGATGACCCCGGACGAACGGGCCGACTTTCTCCAAACGATGTTCAAAGCCAGCGGGTGGTAGCCAGCTGATAGCTCTCAGCCATCGGCCGTCAGCCACACGTGCGCTTGCGCCTGCGCTGCGCTCCGGCGCCGTGCAGGTGCAAGTGTCAGCCATCAACCGTCCGCAGCCAAGTCAACCTTGTCGCCCTGAGCGAAGGCGGCCATGCCTCTTCTGAGGCGGGGCAGGGTCCCGCCGCCGCGCAGCGCCCAGACGGGCAGTCGAAGGGCGCAACCGGCGTCGGAGACTCCATGTGGAGTGCGCTTCGACTTCGCTGGCCCTTCGAGTGCCCTCAGGGCTCGCTGCGCTCAGGGCGACTTATGGTCCCGAGTGACAGCTTGCCGCGTGAGTCCAGCGCCTGATGCAACGAGGCTTCCGCCGCGGCGGCGCGGGCTTTGGCCGGGGTGAGGGCATCTTCCCATCGGCGCGCCGCCTCCCGGTCGGCGACGGCCTGGGCGTTCACCCGGACATTGAGCGACGCCGCCTGGAAACAAGCCACGGCCAAGAGCGCCGCCGAGGCCGAGTCGCTCAGGGCGTTGACGTTTCCGAGGCGGGCGACCTCGGCCGCCAGCTCGAGGATGTGCGCCGCCACCTCCGCCGTCCGCAGGGGGACCTCGGCGGCGTGGTGCGTCGCCTGCTCGATCCGTTCCCGGCGCAACGCTGATTGCGCCTCCGTCTCCTTCGGGAGGCGGGTAGCCTCCATCACCTTGTCGAAGGCGCGCGCGTCGTCTTCGACCGCCGATTGCAGCGACACGCGCAGCCGGTCGGCTTCGTCGGCGATGGCGATCATGCGCGGCTCGACCTCGGCGTACTTCTTCTTGCCCACCGTCAGCCGTGCCACCATCCCGACCAGCGCCGCCGCCATCGCGCCGGCGAAGGCCGCCGCCGAGCCGCCGCCGGGCGAGGGCGTCGCCTGGGACAGTCGCTCGAGCAGGCCCTCGTCGGAGGCAGCCTGGCGCGCCGCCTGCAGTCGGACTTCAAGAATCTGCTCGGCTCGGAAGCCTTCCAGTTGCAGGTAGTGCGCGGCCGCGCCCGTCAGGGCCGCCTGCGGGATGAGGCCGACGAGTTCCGACTTGCGAATGCCAGCCCCTCGGCGAGCGGCCTCCTGGCGCACGCGTTCGACCACGGCAGCCAGCGGCGTCTGGGTGTAGTCCGTCAAATTCATCGACACCTGGGCGAGGCCTTCGACCTCGAGGCCGAGCGCCTTGACGAAGGGCATACCGCCGGACGAGGCGCGCACGGCGCGGGCCACTTCCTTAGCCATGCGAACCTCCGACGTGTCCAGGTAGACGTTGAAGGCGATCAGAGGAACGCGGGCACCGATGACGGTTGCGCCGGCTTTGCCGAGGCGCCGCGGGCCGAAATCGGGCTGGCGGTCAGGGTCCTCGGCGATTGATTGGCGGAGCCCTTCGTATTGGCCGCGGCGATGCGTCTCCAGGTTCCTCCGCTCCGGCTGCGAGGCGGCCGCCTCGTACAGATAGACGGGGATCCCCAACTCTTCGCCGACGCGGCGACCGAGGTCGCGCGCCAGGCGAATGCATTCGTCCATCGACACGTCCGCCAACGGCACGAAGGGCACGACGTCGGTGGCGCCGATGCGCGGATGCTCGCCGGAGTGATGGTCGAGATCGATGAGCTCGGCGGCGCGGGCGATGGCGGCGAAGGCCGCCTCGGCGACCGGCCCCGGGGGCCCGGCGAAGGTGATGACCGATCGATTGTGATCGGCGTCGCTGTGGAGATCGAGGACCAGGACGCCGGGGACGGCGGCAATGGCGGATCGAATCGAGTCGATCACCGCTGGGCGTCGGCCCTCCGAGAAATTGGGGATGCATTCGACGAGAGGTGTGGGCATGCGGGCCTCAGGATGGATCCGGGGATGCGGTCGCGGGGGCGGCGGGCGAGTCCGGCAAGCCGCGCAGCGCCAGCAGGCTGGCGGCGGCGAGGACGGCGGCACCAAGGAAGAGGGCCGAATATCCGAGGAATTGACCCGGCGCCGCCAGGTTGAGTCCGTCGATCACGGGTCCGGCCAGACGGCTGGTGGCCCCGGCGCCCGCCGTGGCGATGTTGGTGAGTCCAAGGTACTTGCCGGCTTCGCCGCGGGGTGAAAGGTCGTTCGCCAGGGCCCAATTGGCGGTGAGGAACACACCGATCCCGGCGCCGACGATGCTGCCGAAGACGAGAACCAATCCCGGCGTTCGGACCGGCAGCATCAGCAGGCCGCCGACGGCGACGAGCGCGGCGGCGACGAAGTGCATGCGTCGGCGGCCCAAGCGGTCCACCAGGTAACCGCCCAGCACCGAGAAGGCGATCAGGGATAGGACGATGGCCGCCATCAGGTTGCCCGTCAGCTCGACCGGATTCGGAGCGTTCAACCGATCGCGCACGTAGTACTGGGCGAAGGCCTGGATCGGGTAGACGCTCAACAGGAAGACAAAACGGCCGGCGATCAGGCGCCAGAACGCAGGAGTGGCGCGCAGGTCCACCTGGATGGCGGATCGAAGGCGCGCCCCCAGGCCGAGGCGGCTGGCCGGTGAGGAATCCTCTCGGACCGTGAACATGATGATCAGCAATCCGGCGACGAGGACGGCGGCGATCCACGCCATGGCGCGTGACGGGTCGGGATCGGTGGGCGAGATCAGACGGCCGACGAGCAGCGATGACATCACCAGGCCGCTCATATCGAGCAAGTTCTTGATGCCGCTGGCGCGGCCCATCTGGCCCGGGGGCACCCGATCGTGCATCAGCCCTTGCGCCGGCCCGTGGGCGAGGTTCGACGACAGCTGCAAGCCGAGATAGCCCAGCGCCAGCGTGGGCAGGTCGCGCGCCGCGGCGAGGACCATCAGGAAGACGATGTCGAGAGCGGTGCCGAAGATCATCCACGGACGACGGCGGCCGAAACGCGACATCCATCCGTCGCTGGCGGCGCCGGCCAGCGGCTGGATCACCGTCGCCAGGACCAGGCCGGCGAAGGTCAACAAACCGAGCGCGGTGTTCTTGCGCGCCGGATCGACCATCGTCAACAGCAGGGCAGGCAGCACGATCAGATGGAGGCTGTTCCACAGGAAAGCGATGCCGGGCCAGTAGGCGTTGACGGCGAACAGGTCGAGAGGGCGTGTCGACTTCACGTGGGATCTCCGTCAGGCAAAAGCACCGCGCAGCTGGGGCGGCAGGCAGGCGGCCAGCGGGCGCAGGGCGGCGTCGGCCGCGGCGGCATCGCGAGCCTCGGGCGCGGTAGCGGCCGGCCGATGGATGGTGAAGGGCTCGCCGATCTGAAGGCACACTCGGTCGTCGCGCTCGAAAACGCCGATGGGAAGGAAGCGTAGGCCGCGCTCGGCGAGGTGAAGCAGGAATCGTCCGGCGCCCGGCCACAGGCGCTGCAGGACTCCGCCGGGCGCGTCCGCCCCCTCCGGGGCCAGGCCCAAGATCGGCTGCGGCGTCCGATCGACGAAGCCCAGGACGCTCCGCACCGCTGTCGCCCGGGCTTCCACATCCTGCGGGCGCGGAGGCATCGGCGGCATCCGGGTGAATCCGTAGCAGCGTTCGATCCGCCGCAGGGCGAATCGGCTGAGAGGCGTGAGCCAGGTGCTGCGCCACCCGTCGGGGTAGGTCAGGGCGGAGGTCGAGATCCAGTGAACCTCGCGCGGCACGACGGAGGACACGGCAATTGGAATCCACCAGGCGCGGAAGCCCGGTCGCGAAAAGTGATTTGTCAAGAGTACCCAACCGGATCCGCCCAGGTCGGGAAGGCGGCCGTCCACCCGAAGACGAGGCCGCAGGCCGGCGATCAGAAGACGGGCATCGCGTTGGAAGCTGCGCCGCTGGCCGGCAACGACGCGCGCCGCCAGGGCGACGGTGGATAGGGTAAGAAACGGGTAGCGCGGCACGGGCCCAAGTATAGGCGAGCGCGGGTCGGAGCCGCCTGGCGCCTCGCGTGATCCGCCAGGCCGGCCGGCGCGCCCGACTATTAAGGTCGGTCTTATCCAGGAGGTCGTCTGGATAGGTTAGAATCGTCTGCGCCGGATGGAGGGTAGAAGCGTGGCAGCGGTCAGCCGAAGGGTGTTCTTGAAGGTTGCTGGCGCGGCCGGGCTGGCTCTGGCAACGGGTTGCCAGGTGCCCACTCGGGGTCTGCCCACGACAGCGGGGCAGCCGACGCTCAAGCCGTCTTCGCAACCCTCGCTCGCCGCCGCGACGCCACCCACAGAAATCCTGGTGACGCCGACGGGTGAACTCTACGTCCAATCCTATGACCTGACGCCTCGGGTCGACGGCGAGGCCTGGCGCCTGCGCGTACACGGGCTGGTTGATCAGGAGGCGACTCTGACTCTCGCCGACGTGCGCGCCTACCCCAAGATCGATTCGATGAGAACCCTCGAGTGCATCGGCAACCCGGTCGGGGGGCCGCTCATCGGCAATGTCGTGTGGGGCGGGATGGAGGCGGCCGCCTTGTGGGACCGGGTGGGGATCCAACCCGGCGCGATCCGGGCGCGCTTCGAAGCCGAGGATGACTACTCCACCAGCGTCGAGCTCAAATGGATCACGCAGCCGGGAGTTATGCTCGCCTACGAGATGAACGGGGAGCCGCTGCCCCCCGAGCACGGTTTTCCTTTGAGGATCTTGATGCCCGGCCTGTACGGGCAGAAGATGCCCAAGTGGATTCGCGAGATTGAGTTCATCGACTATGCACAAGGGGGGTTCTGGGAGGCACGCGGCTGGTCGGATGTCGCTTCGGTGCAGACCAACTCCATCATCCGGCAGCCGGAGAATCTGGGGCACGTCCCGGTCGGGCCGGTGCCGGTCTACGGAGTGGCGTTCGCCGGATTGCGGCGGATCACCCGCGTCGAGGTCCGCATCGAGGACGGCGAGTGGATGGAGGCCGAGCTGCTCCAGGATCCCTCGTCCCTGGTCTGGACGCAGTGGTCGTTCATGTGGCCGGCGACGTCGGGCAGCCACAAGGTGTCCGTGCGGGCAACCGACTCCGACGGGTTCACGCAGAGCTCCGAAGGCAACTCGATCCTGTCGTCTTCGTTCCCGGCCGGCACCGACGACATTCACGCCATTGTGGTGACGGCGGTCTGACCGGATGGCGCGGCGTGGCAGGCTCTGGCTCCGCCTGGCCGCCCTCGCGGCCGGCAGCGCCATTGTGCTCGCCCTGGCGGCGGGGCTGACGGTTTCCCATTTCGAGGAAAGCGATCCGTTCTGCGCCTCGTGCCACACCGTCCCGGAAGTCACCTACTACGATCGGGCGCAGGTGTCGGTGGGCTCGGCCGGTCCGTACCAGGACCTGAGCAGCGCCCACTACGGCAACGACAACGGCTTCCGCTGTATCGATTGCCATCGCGGTGATGAGAAGCTGTTCCACCGCGTGACCGCGCTGACCCTGGGCGCCCGCGACACATTCATCTGGCTGACCGGGCAATCCGACCCGACGATCGAAAAGACGGAGCTGGTGGTGCCCTTCCTGCTGACGGGCGCGTGCGTCAAGTGCCATACGCCATCGCTGCTCGAAGTCGGGTTCAACAATCACTTTCACAACATGCTCCCCGATGCCTATCGGGCGTGGAGGAACGGCGGGAAGCTGACGCGGCCGGTCGACCTGCCGCAGGCGCCGCTCGAGCTGATGCCGAGCCAGACGACCGTGGTGTGCGTCGACTGTCACCGAGCCCACATCCGCGTCGAGGGCTCGGAACGCACCGCCTACCTGGACCTGGTCAACATCGTCTATCCGGCCTGCGTCCGATGCCACGAGGAAGCCGGGCACGGCCCGTTGCAGCTGGCGGGGAAATAGCTGCTGTCAGCTGCCAGCCCCCAGCTCCAAGCTTCCAGCTCCCTCCCACTCAACTCCCGGCTCTTTCCTCGAGGAACGGATACTCGCCCCTACGGCTTCCCTGCGCGCTTATGCGCGGCACCTATGGGAGCGATGTTCGAGAGGTGTAGGAGCAAGGCATCCCTCGCTGTGGTCGGGACAGGTGCTCTTCGCTCCCACGCGTCATTCCCCCTGGAGGAACACCGCGGCCTCGAAGGGCGCCAGTCGAAGGCGATCATCCTCGAGGCCTGCCGGTGTACGCGGCGCGGACGATAGCGCCAACTCCCACCGCCCGCCGACGGCCCGATCGAGCTGCAACTCTTCTGGCCGATCGCCGAAATTGAGCGCCACCAGGGCACGACCCTCCGGCCCTTCCCGAAGGTACGCCCATCCGTGACGAGGGCGCGCCGTCAGGTTCACCAGGGACCCGGCCCGCAGCGCGGCCGACTCGCGGCGCAGGGCGATCAGCTTCCGGTAGAAGG
>DATIFK010000067.1:0-4344 GCA_035455265.1 Anaerolineales bacterium | reverse complement strand
CCTGCCCTGGCCAACGTGGCCACCCGGCTGATCACGCGGGAGGGCTGGCGGCACCTCTGGCTGTGGCCCAATTTCCGGCACGGCTGGCGTTACTACTTGGCGGCCATCCTGCTGCCCTTCCTGGCATCCGTTGCAGCCGGGACGATCTTCTATCTGGTCTTCCCGGGTTCCTTTGACCCCACCCTGGCCAAAGTGCGCGAACTCTACGCAGCCTACTCCGTGGCGGCCGATACCAATCCCTGGGTGGCCTTCGGGATCATCATCCTGCTGGCCTCCATCCGGTGGTTGCTCCAGAACGGCCTGGCCTCCATCGGCGAGGAGTTCGGCTGGCGGGCCTACCTGCTGCCCAAACTAATGGCGCGCTTCACCGGCGCGGAGCCGGCGGATGGGTCCGCGGTGAATCCTGTACCTGCCAGGTTGTACGCTTCGGGAGCTCGCAAGGCCTCCGTGTGGATCGGCCTGATCTGGGGCGTGTGGCACTGGCCGCTGTACTTGATGGGCTTGCCACTCACCCCGGATTTCCCCCTGCTCTACTTGTTGGTGTACCCCGTGTCGACCTGCTGTATGAGCGTCCTACTGTGCTGGGTTACCCTGCGCAGCGGCAGCGTTTGGCCCGCCTCGATCGGGCATGGCTTCATCAACGGAACCAGCGGCATCCCGATGATGCCGCTGAAGGGCCCGGCCAACATGCTGCTCGGCCCGGGCCCCGGCGGCGTGATCGGTGTGCTGGGCTATCTCGCGCTGGCGCTGGTGCTGCTCATCCACCGCCGGGCGTTCACCGCGGGAGGGCAAGCGGGTTCGCCGGAATCGGAGGCCGCAGGTAGGCTCCTGCCCGGCTAACCGAGTCTCCTACTTTGGTCTAGGAGATATCGCCTTCGGTCTAGATCTCGAATTCACTCCAAGGGACGACCTGGAACTCCTCGGTGCACCGATGTGCCCGAGGAGTTCTGCCGTTAGCCTGGATGCAGATCACCTGGTCGTGATCCGAGGAGCTTCTTTCATGAACCATCTCGTACGTCTGGAGGCCGAGGCGGGTGAGCTGGAGAGCATCCTGCGCGGCGTCAAGACCATGCTGGCAAGGGAGCCGGATCCTGCGCAGCCCATATCCCATCCTGTGTCTCCCGGCGACAGCTTGTATTTCCTGAGGGACACGGATGACGGCGTCGTGCGCGTCCGGGCCACGGTCACGCGTGTCCTGATCCAGACCAGCTCGAACAGCGAAGACCTGTCCCACACCCTGAAGGAGATGCAGCCCAGGCTCCAGCTGACCGAGGGCCAGTACAACCACTGGGCAGCCGGGCGGCAGGTTCTCCTGGTCGAGTTCGAGAATGCTCGCAAGATGAATGTGATTCATGTTGCGCCGAACAGGATCACGGAATCATCCGGCTGGATTGCATTCGGAGAGCTCCGAGAGATCACGGAGTAGGAGGTTGCCCATGAACGTCGAAGCTTCCCACCGATACCCGAGCCAGGACACCCCCGTGCCCCACGGGAAGGAGAGTCACACCATGATCGCCAAGATCGATCGCAGACGCATCTTCATCTTCGTCGCCATTGCCTATGGGATCTCCGTCGCGCTGTGCCTGGTGATCTTCTTCAACGGCGGGCTGTCCGCCGGCGACGGTTTTGGGTTGTCGCCGCGGGCCGCCGCTCTGTTGGCGGCGCTGATGTTCGCCCCGACCGTGGCGAATATCGCCACCCGGCTGATCACGCGCGAAGGCTGGTCGAACATGCTGCTGTGGCCGAAGCTGCGCCGCGGCTGGCCGCTCTACCTGGCGGCCTTGATCCTGCCGGCCGTGGCGACCATCGTGGGCGGCGCGATCTACTATCTGTTCTTCCCCAGCCGGTTCGACCCATCCATGACGTATGCGCGCGACGTGCTGGGGCTCGTCCCCATCGCGGAGTTTGCGAACCCGTTGGCGTTTCTCATCGCCACCTCGGCCTACACCATCCTGATGTCCATGACGGCTGTCCACTTGATGCTGGGCGAGGAGCTTGGCTGGCGGGCGTACCTACTGCCGAAGCTGATGCCGCTCGGCGGGCGCAAGGCCGTGCTGCTTGTGGGCGCGATCTGGGCCATCTGGCATTGGCCGGCCATCTTCATGGGCTACGAGTACGGGTTTGACTACTGGGGCGCGCCCGTCATCGGCCCGCTCCTGTTTGTGGTGATCTGCTTCTTCTTCAGCGCGTTCCTGGCCTGGCTGACCCTGCGCAGCGGAAGTGTCTGGCCGGCGGCGTTCGCTCACGGCGTCACCAACGCTTCGGCCATACTGATGGTCTGCTTCATCCGCGGCGTGCCGGACGCGTTGATCGGCCCCTTGCCGGTGGGAATCGTCGGATCGCTGGGGTACGGCGCGCTGGCGCTGGTCATCCTGCTCAGCCGGGGCGCCATGGCACCCATCGGCAGCGAGCGGGCGGTCGAGCGCCAGGCTGTTGAGGTAGTGTCGCAGGGAGCCGCGGCCTGAGTCCCAGCTGTCCTCGGTGCAGTCAGTGGAGCGTGTCTGGCCGGTGCTCGGGGCCAGGCACGCTCTTGTTTCCAGAGGGGGCGGGACAGCAATGATCAACTGTCAGCTCGGTCCGCAGGCCGCCGCCCGGATCGGTTGCCCGGTTTTCCCGGGCGGGCGCCGTACTCCAGCCGCGGGATCCGCGGCGCGAAGGGAAACGGGTTCACCGAGCGGGTAGGCAACGATACTTGCCCGTCGCAGCTGACACAGCATCCGACTAAGGTCTAGGAGGCTCCGCCTTCGGTCTAGGCGGAAGAAGCCCTCCTAGGGATGGCTCGGAACTCCTCGGTGCACCGATGTGGGCGAGGTGTTCTGTCTCTATCGTAGACACAGACCACACAGCCAAGATCCGAGGAGCCCCGTTCCTGAATCATCCCAGGATCAGGCGGGGGGACCTCCCAGGGCTTGGCCGAGAGGGGAGAAGACGATGAACTCGACGGTTGATCGCAAGCGCATCTTCATCTTTGTGGCCATTACCTTCGGGATCACCATCGCGGCAGCGGCGGCGATGTCCCTGTCCGGCGGAACCACAAGCGATCTCGCCCCGCAGACCAACTTGGCGGGCGTGCTGATGCTGGTGATTGCGTTTGCCCCGGCGTTGGGAAACATCGTCACCCGGCTTGTCACGCGCGAGGGATGGTCGAACTTGCTGCTATGGCCGAACTTGCGCCGCGGTTGGCCCGTCTACCCGGCCGCCTGGGGCCTCCCGCTGGTAGCGATCCTCCTGGGTGGGGCGATCTACTTCCTGTTCTTCCCTGGCGAGTTTGACCTGTCCATGGTGTATGCGCGGGAGACGGAAAGTGTTGCCGCCGCCGGCACCTCGGCTGCCATCCTGGGCAGGGAGATCCTTGCGGGCCTCTCGCTGGTCCTGGTTCTCACGTTCGTGATTTGGGGCGAGGAGTTCGGCTGGCGAGCCTACCTGCTGCCCAAGTTGATACCGCTCGGCGTGCGTCCGGCCATCCTGCTCTCGGGAGCCGTCTGGGGGGCGTGGCACTGGCCGATGATCTTCATGGGGTTTCAATACGGTCTCGACTACTGGGGCGCCCCAATCGTCGGCCCACTGCTGTTTGTGCTGATCATACTGTCCCCCAGCGTTGTTTACTCCTGGATGACCCTGCGGACCGGGAGTGTCTGGCCCGCGTGCATCGCCCACGCCGTGAACAACGCCTTCTGCGTAATGACGACCTACTTCCTCAAGGGAGAACCGAATGCACTAATTGGCCCCGGCGTGGAGGGAATCGTCGGATGCCTGGGGTACGTCCTGGTGGCCCTGCCGATCCTTCTCATCCCGGGAGCCCTTGCCCACTACGTGCCGGCCGCCTCGATGGCCGCGGACGTGATCGAGCCGACCGCCGACTCTGCCTTCCCCGCCCCTGCTTCGTGAAAGGAGCCAAGTAGAGATGAACACCAATGGTTCTCTCAAGATCGAGACCTGCAATCTGAGCAAGGCCTACAAGGGGGTGCAGGCCCTGACGGACTTCAACCTGAAGCTGGCCCCGGGCATCCTCGGCCTGTTGGGTCCCAACGGGGCGGGCAAGTCAACCTTGATGCGCATGCTGGCCACGATCACCAAGCCCACCGATGGAACCATTCTGTGGGACGGCCGCGACGCGGTTAAGGATCCGGAGCCTCTCCGCTCCGTGCTGGGCTACCTGCCGCAGGACTTCGGTATCTACCCCAACCTCTCGGCCCAGGAGTTCCTCGAATACATGGCGGCCATCAAAGGCATGAGCGGCGAAAGCGCACGGCGCAAGATCTCCAGCCTGCTGGACCTGGTCAACCTGCGCGACGCCGCCCGCCGGCTCCTGGGCGGCTACTCCGGCGGCATGCGCCAGCGGGT
>DATIFK010000066.1:0-27072 GCA_035455265.1 Anaerolineales bacterium | reverse complement strand
GCAGACCTGGATGTCATCTATGACGTTGAGAAGTTTGAGAAAGCGGCCTCCGTGGCCGAGAGGCTCCCCGTCGGCGATCCCCGGAAGCTATTCGCGCTGAATGAAGCCATAAACCTGTATGGCGGGCAGTTCCTCAATGATGTGCCTTCCTTGTGGGCAACAGAGCGGAGGCGTCAGCTTGAGATCCGCTACCTCGACTTGATTTCGGAGCAAGCGCTTGAGGCGCTTGCCAGAGATCAGCCAAGAAGGGCAATCGAGAGTCTGCGGCGTGGGCTATCCGTGGATCCATTGAGAGACGACCTAAACATCCGGTATCTCGAGGCGCTTGGACGGCTGGGACAGGTGAGCGAGGTGTCCGCTCACTACCTCCACTACACCCGCCTCATCCGCGAGGAGCTTGGTATCGATCCCCCAGAGGCCATCCGGGAGCTGTACGCGCGCCTGATCTCGTAGGATCCGCTGGTTATGCACGTGGTGAAAGGCCCATCAGGGGGATTGGGGGCGGCCTCGAGGGCTAGACATAAGTTCAGGGGAGGCGCGCCGGTTACATTGATTCAGCGGATCCGACGGCAAGAATCCGGAAAGAAAGTCACCCTATGTTAGATGAGACAAGCAAACTCTTCAATGGGAGGAGGTACCGATGGCCCACGGATCGGGACCCGGCGGCGGCTAGAAGAAGATTCAAGAGATCAGCACAAAGCGGTTGCCAGGGCAGCGAGTACGTCTCGTCTGCCTTTTGTTGTCTCTGGACCAGGCGAGCGGCCTAGAGACGTAGGGAGGACATCCATGTCCATGCAAGCACTCAACCGACTCGTGGCTCGATCGATCATCGACCCGACGGTCCTGCAATCCTTCGGCGCCGGACGCATCGGCGACGTCTTGGCCGATCTCAAGTTCAGCCCCGAGATGCGCCGGTCACTCTCCAGCCTCCAGGCGGAGTCTTGGTGCGAGTTCGCCGTCCAGGCCTACCGCATCGTCCAGGCCGCCGAAGAACCGGTCGTCCGGATTCAACTGCCTTCGCCCATGGAAGGGCTGCTCAACGAAGGGCGGGCTGACCAAGAGCAGGTGGCATGAACCCGATCACCCGCGAAGAACGCCGGTGGTTCCTGCGCTCCCTGGCGTTCGGGCTCTACGAGTACCTCGGCGCCGTCGCACCGCCCATCCCGGTCGAGGGCTTGCTCAAGCACCCGCCCTCGCTCTACCAGGATGACTTCGGCGTCGTCGACATGTACTCGACCTTGTGGGACGCCACCTTCGCCAGGCCGCCCAACCGTCCCGGCAGCGTCTTCGTCCGCATCGATCTCCCTCCGGATGAGCGCCGCCTGGCTTTGGCCCGCGAGCTGCTCAGCGCCCTCATCACTAGCCGGCACGGGCGGGCGATTGGCCTGGTCGAGTTCCTCATGCCGGATCTGAAGGAGTCGGCCGACTACTTCGCCCGACATCTCCTCGCCCCCGAACCCCTCATGGAAGCCTATCGTCACCGCGGGGGTGGGGAGGACGGTGTGGCCGAAGCTTTCGGATTGCCCGAAACTTCGGCACGGCTGCGCTGGAAGGAGTCCGCGGCTCTGCTCTGAGCGCGGGCAGTTGGCTCGTCCCCTCATCTTCCAGGCGGCCGTCCGCAGGCGTGGTTACGCCTCGGCTCGCCCAGACTTCCTGGCATTCTCCTTGCATAGCCACCTAGGGCCGACCCCCGGCGACGTATAATCGCGCCCGTTGGTGGTTCGGCCGGCCGAGTCAATGTCGAATTCACAACCAGAACCTTCTGCCAACGATACCGGGCGCGCGCGCCGCTGGGGATTCCGATTGTTCCTGGCCGCGGCGCTCTTGCTGGTGGCCTTGACCGGTCGACTGAGCCTTGGCCTTTCCCTTCCAGTTTCATATCCGACGCTCGATCCCACACTGGCGGCATTGGCCACGGCACTTCAGTTCACCGCCTCTCCCTCACCAACAGGTACGGAGATGCCCGCGTCGGCTCCCTCCGCCCCGGCGGCGACGCGCACGACTCTCGCGGGCACCTTCGTGGTCTCGGCTCGCGAAGGGGGCCACTCCCATCTTTGGGCGTTCGCGCCTGGCGAAGCGGTCCCCGTCCGCCTGACCGACGGCGATTTCGAGGATCGGGATCCGGCGGTCAGCCCAGACGGACGCTCCGTCGCGTTCTCATCGAATCGACGAGCGGGGTGGGATCTCTATCGGCTCGACCTGACCTCCGGCGAAGTGTCGGCGCTGACGGCCACGCCGTCGTACGAGGGACACCCGACATGGTCGCCCGATGGCCTTTGGCTTGCCTATGAGGTCTACGGCGGGGATGACCTCGACATCTGGATTCTCCGCGTCGACGGTTCCGAGCCGCCCATCCAACTCACCAACGCGCCCTTCCTCGATGCTGCGCCGGACTGGGGCCCGGACGGGCGGCGCATTGCCTTCATCTCGGATCGCCAAGGGTTCCCCGACGTCTACATCGCCAACCTGGACGAGCCGGACGAGACCAAACGGTTCAAGAACCTGACCCAGAGCGCGGGAGTGGCCGAAGCCGACCCTGTCTTCAGCCCGGATGGAACGACTCTCGCCTACTCGGCTCGTGGCGACGGCCTGGACTTGATCGAGGTCCAGTCGCTGGATGGAACCTCCCCGGACCCGAAGCAACTGGGGCTGGGCATTCGTCCGGCTTGGGACCCGACCGGGCAAGCTCTCGGGGCTCTGTCTCCAGGACCTCTGGGTTCACACATGGTCATCTATCCGATGGGGTCGACGATGCTGGCCTCGATCGGTATCAGTCCTCCGCAATTCACCGACGATTTCGACTGGACCGACCACGGGCTTCCAGGAGATTGGAATGGCGTCGCGATCCCGGCGGCCTCCAGCACGCTGGCGGCAGCGGCACCAACGGGAGAAGACGGGCGCTTCGACTTGGCTCGCCTCACGGATGTCTCGGCCCCCAATCCCCAACTATCGCCTCTCGTCATCGACGCGTTTCGCGGCTTGCGGGGCCGGGCCGCTGAAGAGATCGGCTGGGACGTCCTCGCCACGCTGGAGAACGCATTCGTCGGTCTCAACGATCCGTTGCCGCCCGCGTTTGCCTTCAACGATTGGCTGTACACCGGCCGGGGTTTCGCCGTCAGTGTCGGGGCGGCGCAGTCCGGGTGGATTGAGGTCGTACGCGAGGACTACGGTGTCGAGACGTACTGGCGCCTCTTTGTGCGGGCTGCGCGCCAAGACGGCTCCATCGGAGAGCCCCTGCGAGTCCGGCCGTGGGACTTCTCGACGCGGGCCTCCGGCGACCCGTCGACCTACGACCGCGGCGGTTCTCTGAAGACGTCGATTCCCGCGGGCTACTACGTCGACCTGACGGCGTTGGCGGAAGACTACGGGTTTGAACGCGTGCCGGCGATGTCCAATTGGCGGACCTACTATCAGGCGGCGCGCTTCAATGAGTTTGCACGCACTGACGGCCTGACGTGGTTGGAAGCCATGCTGCAGGTTTACCCGCCGGAGGCGATCGTCACGCCTACGCCCTTCCGCACGCCGACGCTGACCCCAACCCGAACGCCGTGGCCGACGATCACGCCGTGGTGGTTGCCCTACCTCAAGACGCCCACGCCGACGCCCGTTCCCCCGCCGGCGACCGTCCAGCCATGACGATGCGCTCGGCTTGGGCGGCGCTCTCTTGCGCCCTCGTCCTCGCCGCTTGCGGCGGGCAGGCCGCGCCAACGCCCGTTGCCCCGGTGCCGTCTCCAACGCAGACTGTCGGTCCGTTTCTCTCGGAGGCGACGTCTTCGGCGCCGCCAGCGCCCGATGGGCCGACACCGACACCGCAACGCTTCGAATTCCCCACTGAGGCGGCCGCCCCCGTTCTCGCCTGGAGGCCGCCGCCGTATCCTGTCCCGTGGTCGCTCCGGCCGGAGGACCATTTCTTCTTCGGCCGTCCGATTCCCTCCGGCGAGGTCAATTGGCCGTCGGGGCGGTACCGTTACGGAGGCACGTTCTTCGGAGAAGAGAGCACCCACACCGGCGTCGATATCGGGGCCGGAAGAGGTACGCCCGTGCTGGCGGCGGGGCCCGGCGAAGTCGTGTGGACCGGGTATGGGCTGTACCGCGGGCTCCCCGATCGCACGGATCCATACGGTCTGGCGATCGCCATCCGCCACGACTTCGGCTACGGCGGAAAGGTCCTCTACACCGTGTATGCCCATCTGGCCTCGGCGATGACATGGCTGGGCCAACGCGTCCAATCGGGAGATCAGATCGGGACGGTCGGCGAAACGGGCCATGCGAGTGGTGCCCACCTGCATTTCGAAGTCCGGCTCGGCGCCAACGACTACTTCTCGACGCGCAATCCCGAACTATGGGTCGTGTCGCCCGAAGGGTGGGGGGTCCTGGCTGGGCGCATCACCAACTCCGGGGGCAGGAATCTGCACGAGCAGCTCGTGCGTGTGCGCAATCTCGACACGGGCCAGGAGTGGGAAGCGTATTCCTACGCCGAGGGGGCCATCAAACCGGACGAGACTCTCCAAGAGAACTTCGTCCTCGGCGATCTACCGGCGGGTCCGTACGAAGTCCGGATCGACTACCTCGGCCGCGCGTTGACAACTTCGTTCATCCTTCATCCGGGGCAAACCAACTTCATCGTGTTCCGCGGTCGTTTTGGGTTCGTGGTCGAGCCGACTCCAACTCCTCCGCCTGGCCGGTTCCCGCCCACGTCCTGACATGGGCCGGGGATCGCTCACGCGCCAAAGCCGCCTTCACCCAAGGGTCCTGCGCCAGACGCCGTCCGGCTTGGATGCTGGCCTGGGCCGCTTGGTGCGTGGCGGGTATGTCCGCATCTTGGGTGACGCTCTCGCGTGGCTCTTCCTCGGAACCCGTGTCCTCGAAAAGTTGCGGCGCTCGACGCTGGCCGCGTGGCCCGAGGCGCAGCCGGTCATGGTTCCCTCCGGCACCCTCGGGACAGGTTGGCCGCAGCTTCTCCAATCCGATCTTCAGTCCTACAAGCAGTTGCCGCTCGCGCTGAACGGTAGGCGCGCGCTGGACCCTCGCCTGCCTCTCCACGGTGTGGCCTTGTCGCAGTCGCTGGAGTGGGCAGGGGTGAGCAATGAAACTATCGACCCTTGGCGCCAAGGGATCGTGGAAGGGTTCGATCGGCTTTTGCTCGACCTGGGCCTCCCAACCATGAGGCTGCCGCGCGGCCCGCGCAGGCGCGCCTGGGTTGTTCGGTCAACGAGCGGGGAAGCCGAGCTGGCGGAGTGCCCCAATTGCGGATACGCCGCCTTCCGCGAGGCTGCCACTTTCGCGCGCGCTGCGCCCCCTGCGGAGCCACCCGCCGAATTGCAGCGGGTCGCGACACCGGGGGCGGACACGATCGGCGGCCTGGCCGACCTTCTGGGCGTCGATCGCCGCAAGACGTTGAAGGCGATGTTCTACGTGACCAGGCCGGGAGAGGTTGTGCTGGCTGTCTTGCGGGGCGATCTAGATGTCGAGACCGCGAAGCTGGAGACGGCCATCGGCTCCTCGCTGGCCGGACCTTCGAGCGAAGCGGCCATCCGTCAGACGGGAGCCGTGCCGGGCTATGCGAGTCCGATAGGGCTCAAGGTGCGGACATCGTCCGGCGAGCCGGGCCTTCAGGTCGTTGCCGACCTTTCCGTCCAGTCGATGGCCAACTTCGTCGCCGGAGCCAACGAGCAAGGCTTCCACGTCACCGGCGTCAACTTTCCCAGGGACTTCGCGGTCAGCGGCGTGGCCGATATTGCCCGTGTCGAGGCGGGATTCCCGTGCGCCCAATGCGGTGCAGGTCTCGGGCTTAGTCGCGGATCCGAGTTGGCCACCGCGAGCATTCTCTCTGAAGTTGTGCGATTCGCGGGCCCCAACGGTGCCATCGTGGAAGCTCCCATCTTCTGGTGCGGGATGCGCCCGGAAGCTGTTCTTTTTGCGGTCGCGGAGAGCTTCGAGGGAGAGGGACTCGCCTGGCCGCGTTCTATCGCGCCGTTTGACGTCCACGTCTTGCCTCTGGTCGATGCTCCCGAGATCGGCGACCTGACGGGGAGACTAACCGAGGAAGGCCTGGATGTCTTGATCGACGACCGTCAGGCGTCGGCCGGCGTGAAACTGACGGAGGCGGACTGGATCGGCGCTCCATGCCGCGTGATCGTCGGTGCGCGCAGTCTGGCGCAGGGTGGGGCGGAACTTCGGCGCAGTGACCGGGCTCCCGAAATCGTTGCGTGGGGTGATCTGGAAGGCGCCATCCTGTCTTTGCTCGGCTGACTTATGTCCAGTGATTTGACATTGCCTCTGCCGGCATGCTATTCTTCGCCGCTGCGGAGGTCAGCTCGATGGTGCGTGAGCGCGTCGCCGACAACGTTTACGTCTTCACCAGCGAACTGTACGCGCAGGTGAATGCCGGTGTCGTGGTCGGCCCGGAGTGGTCGGCGGTCATCGATACGCTGGCCTATCCCGAAGAAACCCGCGAAATGAAGGACTTCGTCGAGAACCGTCTTTCGAGCACGGTTCGATACGTCATCCTGACTCACTATCACGCCGATCACTCGTTGGGCACCTGCCTGTTCCCGGGGGCGGTCGTCCTGGGCAAACGCGAATGCCGCGATCTGCTCGACAGCCGAGGTCGCCAAGCGTTGGCTCAGGCCCAGGAGACCAACCGCGATCTGCGCGACCTTCGTATCGTCTTGCCGGATGTGCTGATCGACGATGGGATCGTCAGCCTGCGTGTCGGCAGGCGCACCCTCGAGCTCGTTCCACTTCCCGGGCATAGCCCGGACGGCCTGGGCGTGCTCGTGGAAGAGGATCGCGTGCTGTTCTCCGGTGATGTGATGATGCCGTTGCCGTACCTGATCGACGGCGACATCGAAGCCATGGCCGGCAGCCTGCGCCGGATCCCCCGCATGAAGCTCGAGAATCTCGTCCAGGGTCATGGCGAGGTGATCCTGCGAGGCGAGATCCAAAACGCGGTGCGTGCCAACTTGAACTACCTGGCGGCCCTCGAGCGGCACGTCCGGCAGGCGTCCCGCCGCCGAGATCCGGCCGGATTTCTGGCGGAGGGCGACATCGAAGCCTTCGGCAAGAGTCGGATCCTGCTCAACGGCCTGGCCGGCGAACTGCACACCCGCAACCTCAACACTCTTTATCGTCAGTCCCACGCCGGTTGACCGTGCCGAAGGTGAAGGCGACGCTGACCTTCGACGGCGGCAGCCTCGGGAACCCGGGCCCCGCGTACGGGTCCTACCTGCTCGAATCCAAGTCGACCTCGGCGCCCTTGAACCGACTGGTGCGTCTCACCTTCGGCCGGGGGACGAACAACGAGGCCGAATACTGGACGTTGATCGCGGCTGTGCGCGCCATGACCGATGCCCTCGGCGACCTCGGGGCGCGCCCGGAGGACGTGGAGCTGACCGTGCGAGGCGACAGCCAGCTTGTCTTGCGGCAAGTCGCCGGTGATTGGAAGACCAAGGATGCGCGCATGCGCCAGTTGTGCGGCGAGGCTCAGGATCTCCTTGGCGACTATGGGCGCGTATCGCTGCGCCATCAGCCGCGCGCGAAGTCCGTTCGACGTCTGGGCCATTGACCCGGCCGCTCAGGCGTGCGATAATCGCCGCAATCCATAGCCAGGCCTAGATGGAGACGAGTAGGCGGCCCAGGCCTGAAAGCGAACCCGGTTTGGTGAGAGCGGGGCAGGCCATCCGCCGAATATCCCTCCGGAGCCGCGACCTGAACGCGTGTGATCGCCAGTAAGGGAGCCGGGCTCGCCCTCCGTTAGCAGGGCGCAGGTATGAGCCGGATGGCCGCACCTGACAGAGTGCCCGGTTTCGGGCAGCAGGGTGGTACCGCGGGAGCAACGCTCTCGTCCCTGATGGACGGGAGCGTTTCTGTTTCCGAAGCATCCGCCGAGGCGAAGGTGGTTAACGGATGACCGAGATGCTCTTCCACACGGACAGTTACCTGCGTGAGTTCTCCGCCACGGCAATCGAGGTGCGGGGGGCGGAGATTCTCGTCGACCGAACCGCTTTCTACCCCGGCGGCGGTGGCCAGCCCGCCGACGAGGGGAACCTCGCGTGGGACGGCGGCGGATCGCGGCTGGTCGCCATCCGCAAGGAAGGGGGCAACCTTTGGCACGCGGTGGAGGGGACGCCGCCGGCGGCAGGAACCACGGTCCGCGGGATGCTCGATTGGGACCGGCGGTTCCAGCTCATGCGAACGCACACGGCCATGCACATCCTGTGCGGGGTCATCTTCCGCCAGTACGGCGCCAGTGTGACGGGCGGCCAGATGGAGCCGCTGCGCGGGCGCATGGACTTCGAGTTCGCCTCGATGCACCAGGAGCTGGTGCGCGAGATCGAAGGTCTCATCAACCGCGAGGTCAAGGCGGCTCGGCGCGTCCACGCGCGGATTCTGCCGCGCGACGAGGCCTTCCGCATTCCCGATCTGATCCGCACCAAGATCAACCTGCTGCCGCCAGGCATCCAGGAGGTGCGGGTGGTCGAGATCGAAGGACTGGACCTGCAGGCCGATGGCGGTACGCACGTCGCCAACACGCGCGACGTCGGCCCGATGAAGATCGTCGACTACAAGAGCAAGGGCGCCATCAACAAACGTCTGGTCGTCGGCCTCGAGGCCTGAGGAGATCCATGTTCGATCCTGTCCCGCAACCGGTCGACTTCGTTCAGCAGGAATACGCGATCTTGCGCTTCTGGGAGGAGACCGGCGCCTTCGAAACGCTGCGCCGGCTTCGGCGTGACGCGCCCACCTGGTCATTCATCGATGGTCCCATCACCGCCAACAACCCCATGGGCGTCCATCACGGTTGGGGCCGGACCTACAAGGACCTCTTCCAGCGCTTCAAGGCGATGCAGGGTTACCGTACACGCTACCAGAACGGTTTCGACTGCCAGGGCCTATGGGTCGAGGTGAATGTCGAGAAGGACATGGGCTTCCGCAGCAAACGCGATATCGAGGCCTATGGCCTGGCCGAGTTCGTCCTTCTCTGCAAGCAGCGCGTCCTGACCTACGCGGCGGTCCAGACGCAACAGAGCATCCGCCTGGGTTACTGGATGGACTGGAACCGTCCGAAAGACCTGGAGGCCCTGCGCGACCGGCTGGCCGAGAACCCGGCCCAGATCGTCACCCTGGAGGGCCCGTCGGGGCCGGTCGCCGGGACGGCCGAAGCCATCGTGGGTCGCCTTGGCTTGCCGGAACTCGGCGGTTCGTACTTCACCTTCTCGGACGAGAACAACTACACCATCTGGCACATGCTGCGGAGCTGCCACGATCGCGGTTGGATCTATAAGGGACACGACGTGATGCCGTGGTGCGCCCGCTGCGGCACCGGACTGAGTCAGCATGAGATTGTGACCGAAGGCTACCAGGAGCTCACACATCCCAGCATCACGCTGCGCTTCCCTCTGCGCGACCGCCCGCGGGAGAGCTTGCTGGTTTGGACGACGACGCCGTGGACGTTATCCAGCAACGTTGCCGCCGCCGTCGGGCCCGACCTCGACTACGTGCAGGTTCGCCAGGGAGACGAGAGCTTCTATCTGAGCCGCGGGACGCTCCACATGCTCCAGGGACCCTACGAGGTCGTGCGTGAGTTGAAGGGCTCGGCGATGGAGGGGTGGGCCTATCGCGGTCCGTTCGATGAGCTCCCGGCGGTGCAGGCGGCCGGGGTTCCCGCGGCTCACCGCGTCATCCTCTGGGACGAAGTCGGTGAGGAGGAGGGGACGGGGATCGTGCACATCGCCCCCGGCTGCGGGGCCGAGGACTTCGCCCTGAGCAAGATCCATCATCTGCCGGTCCTCGCTCCGATTGACGAAGCCGGCGTCTTCCTCCAGGGCTTTGGCTGGTTGACCGGCCAGGTCGCCGGAGACGTACCGCGTCGCGTGTATGAGGATCTGGAACAGAAGGGCGTCGCCTACCGACTGAAGGACTACACCCACCGCTACCCGGTGTGTTGGCGCTGTTCGAGCGAGCTCGTTTTTCGCCTGGTCGATGAGTGGTTCATCTCGATGGGCGCGCCCTACGATCGCCCTGTTGCCGAAGCCTCCGAAGACGAGAAGGCCAGGGACCTGCGTCTGCAACTCATGGAGGTCGTCGAACAGGAGACCGACTGGCACCCGGACTTCGGCAAGGATCGCGAGCTCGACTGGCTACGCAACATGCACGACTGGATGATCTCGAAGAAGCGCTACTGGGGTCTGGCCCTGCCCATCTGGGAATGTGCGGCCTGCGGCCATTTCGAAGTGATCGGGAGCCGAGAGGAGCTCCAGGCACGCGCCGTCGCCGGCTGGGCGACGTTCGAGGGTCATTCGCCGCACCGTCCGTATATCGATGCGGTGGAGATCGAGTGCACGCGTTGCGGGGCGCGCGTCCATCGAATCCCGGATGTGGGTAACCCGTGGCTGGATGCCGGGATCGTCGCCATGAGCACGCTCCAATACCGCACGGACCGCGCCTTCTGGTCGCAATGGTTCCCGGCGGACCTGATCAGCGAGAGCTTCCCGGGGCAGTTCCGCAACTGGTTCTACAGCCTGTTGGCGATGAGCACCATCCTCGAGCGCAAGGCACCGTTCCGCCACGTCTTCAGCTACGCCACGCTTCTGGCGGAGGACGGGCGGCCGATGCACAAGTCGGCCGGGAACATGGTCGAGTTCAACGAGGCCGCCGACCGCATGGGTGTGGACGTGATGCGCTGGCTGTATTGCGATCATCGTCCCGAGAAGGATCTGCTCTTCGGCTACCATCGCGCCGACGAGGTGCGCCGCCAGTTCCTTCTGCCTCTCTGGAACGCCTACTCCTTCTTCGTGACCTACGCCCGCCTGGACGGCTGGAAGCCCGGATCGCCGGGGGCCTCGACACCGTCGGTCCTGGACCGATGGATTCGTGCCCGTATGGGCGAGACGGTCCGGGAGGTGACGGCCAGCCTCGAACGCTACGAGCCTGACTCAGCGACGGCCAGCGTCGATCGCTTCCTCGACCATCTGACGAACTGGTATCTGCGCCGAAGCCGGAGGCGATTCTGGACCAGGTCCGGTTCGAGCCCCGCCGCCGACGCCGACAAGCGGGCCGCGTACGCGACGCTGTATGAAGTCCTCGAGACTCTGTGTCGCCTGCTGGCCCCGTTCGTCCCGTTCGTGACGGAGGTGATGTACCAGAACCTGGTGCGCACCCAGGACCCGCAGGCGGCTGAGTCGGTCCATCATACCCACTGGCCGGAAACGGCGCCGTCCATGGAAGATGAGGCCCTTCTCGGAGAGATGAGCCTGGTCCTGAAACTGGCGTCTCTGGGTCATGCGGCCCGGAACGCGGCGGGCCGGAAGCTCCGCCAGCCACTCGCCGAAGCCGTCTTCAGCGTCCCATCGGCCCCAGAACGGTCGGTCGTCGAGGCGCACGCGAGCCTGCTGGCAGATGAACTCAATGTCAAACGGATTCGGCTGCTGGAAGCCGCGACCGAGGCGGTGGAGTTCCGACTGAATCCTTTGCCGAAGCAGCTCGGCCAGAAGTACGGGTCTCGCTTCCCACGCGTCCGCGAAGCCATCCTCCGCCTGGAAGCGGCGCCCGCAGCAGCCGGGCTGAACGAGGGGAAGCCGATCGAAGTCAGTGTGGATGGAGAGACGCTCACCATCCTGCCGGAAGAGATCGAGGTACGGGCCGAGGCGCGGGCCGGCCTGGGCACGGCGGCTGACGGCGGCTACGTCGCCGGGGTCGTGGTGGCGCTGACGCCGGAGCTCGAGGCCGAGGGATTGGCGCGCGAGTTCATCCGCAGGTTGCAGGATCTTCGCAAGCAGGCCGGGCTCGATATCGCCGATCGCATCGCTGTTCAGTTCGACGCCACGCCCCGATTGGCTCAGGCCCTGGAGGCCTTCTCCGAGACGGTTGCCGGTGAGACGCTGGCCGTCACGCTCGTCGCCCAGCCATCGCCTAGCGGTGAGGCCGCGGCAGAATTCTCCTTCGAGGGCGAGAGCGCTCGGGTGGCGCTGCGCCGCGCCTGACCCGCCCGGACGTCGACGGCCCTCTACGGTAGAATGGCGAGACGACCTGGAGGGACAACTGTTGACGCGTGCGCGTGACTACTGGATCCTGAGCGGCATCGCTGGCTTGATGATCGCCCTCGATCAGTGGACCAAGTACCTGGTGCGGAGCCGCCTGGCCGTCGGCGAGATCTGGTCGCCCATCCCAAGTCTGGCGCCCTATGTTCGGATCATCCACTGGAACAACACCGGCGCGGCCTTTGGCATCTTCCCGTCGGGCGGGCTGGCGTTCACTATCGTCGCTATCATCGTGTCGGTGGCGATCATCTACTACTATCCACGAATCCCCGGCGGCCAGCCGATCCTCAGGTTGGCCTTGGCGTTGCAGCTGGCGGGGGCAATCGGCAACCTGATCGACCGCCTCCTGGTGGGAACGGTCACGGACTTCATCTCGATCGGCACCTTCCCAGTCTTCAACGTCGCCGACTCGTGCATCTCGGCCGGGGTGGCTCTTCTGGTGGCGGCCATGTGGGTCGAGGAGCGAAGAAACCGGGCCGGCGCACCCGAGGAGCCGGGTTCCGTGTGACGCCTCAGGCGCAAACCCTGCACGCGCCGGCCGGCGGCGGCCGATTGGATCGCGTCGTGGCCGAGGCGCTGCCGGCCCTTTCACGCACTCGTATTCAAGCGCTGATTCGCGCCGGCCGAGTGCTGGTGGACGGAGTGGCAGGCGGCAGGCCCGGCCTCCGCCTCGAGGGCGGGGAGGCCATCTCGGTCGACGTCCCGCCGCCCGAACCCTCCGGTCTATCGCCGGAGCCTATCCCGCTCGAGATCCTTTATGAGGACGAGGCCGTCGTGGCGGTGAACAAGCCGCCGGGCATGGTCGTCCATCCGTCGCCGGGACACGATCACGGGACGCTGGTGCACGCAGTCTTGGCCCACGCCCCGGGACTCGCCGGCGTCGGCGGCGTCCAGCGGCCGGGAATCGTCCATCGCCTCGACCGCGACACCTCGGGCGTGATTCTGGTAGCCAAGACCGATCGAGCCCACGCGGCGCTCCAGGAGGCATTCCGTTCACGCGAGGTCAAGAAGACCTACCTGGCAATTGTCGACGGTCATCCCCCAACGGAGAGGGGCCGAATCGAGGCCCCGCTCGGGAGGGACTCACGCTCTCGTGTCCGAATGGCGATCGTCCCCGCCAAGCGAGGCCGCGCCGCGATCACGACCTACACCGTCGAGGAGTCCTTCGCGGATCATTCCTTGCTTCGGGTCGAACCCGAGACGGGCCGGACGCATCAGATTCGTGTTCACCTGGCGTTCCTCGGCTGCCCGGTGACTGGCGACACGGTCTACGGCCGGAAGACCCCGAGCCTGCCCGTCGGCCGTCAGATGCTGCATGCCTCGACTCTGGAGTTGACTCTGCCGGACGAAAGCCAACCGCGCCGCTTCGAAGCGCCCCTGCCACAGGACTTCCGTCGGGTGCTCGCATGGCTGCGTGAGACCCGGGTTGGGAGGTAGTCTCATGAGGATCGTCGATCTCCGGTCGGACACGGTCACTCAACCGACGCCGGCGATGCGCGAGGCCATGGCCAGGGCCGAAGTCGGCGACGATGTGTTTGGCGATGACCCGACGGTGAACCGGTTACAGACGATGGCGGCCGAGCGGCTGGGCAAGGAGGCGGCTCTCTTCGTTCCTTCCGGCACCATGGGCAATCTGGCGGCGGTGCTGTCCCATTGCGGTCGAGGCGACGAAGCCATCCTGGGCGACCAGTGCCATACGTTCATGTACGAAGCGGGCGGGATCGCTGCCCTCGGAGGCGTCCATCCGCGAACCGTCCTGACCAACCCCGACGGTACGCTGCCTTTGCGTGGGATCGAAGAAGCGATACGCACCGACGACGTGCACTTCCCGATCACGCGGTTGATCTGCCTCGAGAACACCCACAACCGGTGTGGAGGCGTTGCCCTGACAGCCGAGTACACCCGCCGTGTGGGAGCGCTGGCGCGCGACCACGGTCTACGCCTGCACCTGGATGGAGCGCGTATCTTCAACGCCGCCGCGGCGACGGGTGTCGAGGCAAAGGAATTGGCCGCGGCGGCTGATTCCGTCATGTTCTGTTTGTCGAAGGGACTGGCCGCGCCGGTGGGCTCAATGCTGGTCGGCAGCGGCGAGTTCATCCAGCGAGCCCGCCGAATGCGGAAGCAGCTGGGTGGGGGGATGCGCCAGGTCGGTGTGATTGCCGCGGCGGGGATCGTCGCCCTGGAAACGATGACCCAGCGGTTGGCGGAGGATCATCGCCGCGCCCGGCGCCTGGCGGAGGGGCTGCGAAGCATCCCCGGCGTCGCTCTCGAGACGGATGCGCCGGCGACGAACATGGTCTACTTCTCCCTCGCCGCCGAGGCTCCGCTGGACGGGGCCGGCATGGAGAAGGCCATGGCAGCAGATGCCATCTGGATTCACGCCGTCGGGCCGCGCCGGATCCGCCTTGTGACCCACAACGACATCGATGATGAGGGTGTGGAGCGCGCCATCGACGCCGTACGGAAAGCAGTGGTCAGCGGTGAAGGGTGAGTTGCCAGCCAGGAAGGTCAAAGGAGAAGCGCCCCCAAGGGTTTGTGCCTCGTACCTGAAGGATGACCACTGGCCGCCGACCTCTGACCACTGGCCACTGGACACTGGCAGATGGGCACTGACCACTGGACACTGTTCTTCCCGCTATGGTAGACTTCGGCGCGCACGGGGGTGTGGTGTAGCGGCCTAACACGCTGCCCTGTCAAGGCAGAGACCGAGGGTTCGAATCCCTTCATCCCCGCCAGTCCGCCCGGTCGAAGACCGGGCGGTTTCATGCCGGAGACGGGCACGTCCGCGGCCTGCTTGACACCCGCGGAATCGGCGTGGTAATCTCTACCGTCTTTCTGCCCGAAGGCCGGAGCGCCACCATGGGGGATATGAAGCGCTACTGGGTGGCTTTCAACCGTGTTCATGGAATCGGAGCCGTTCGCTTTGCCTCGTTGTTGGAACGTTTCGGTGACCTCGAGTCTGCTTGGAACGCGTCTCCTCAGGCGCTCGTGGCGAGCGGGATCGGCCCGCTGGCCGTGCAGCGCCTCCTCGAGGCGCGCGCCGCATGCGATCTCGACGTTGAGATGGCTCGCCTCGAGAAAGCCGGCGTCGAGGTCGTCACGTGGTTGGACGAGTCCTACCCGCGTCAGCTTCGCCAGGCGCCCCACGCTCCTCCAGTTATCTACCTTCGGGGGCGCCTTGTTCCAGCGGACGACCGGGCAGTTGCCGTTGTCGGTACCCGAACGCCGACTCCCTACGGGCAGAGCGTTGCGCGCGACCTCGCCGCGGCCCTCGCGGTCCACGGCGTGACCGTGGTTTCCGGTCTGGCGCGAGGCATCGACGCCATCTCCCACCGTGCCGCCCTCGAAGCGGGCGGCCGTACGATGGCAATCCTGGGGTCGGGTCTCGACCAGATCTACCCGGCGGAGCACCGGCAATTGGCGGAAGAGATCGTCGAGCACGGCGCGCTCCTGAGCGACTACGCGCTCGGAACGCGACCGGAGGCGGCCAACTTCCCGCCACGCAACCGCATCATCTCGGGCCTGGCCCGGGCGGTGGTCGTGGTCGAGGCCGGCGAGGAGAGCGGGGCTCTGATCACCGCCCGCTTCGCCGCCGATCAAGGACGCGATGTGTTTGCCGTTCCCGGAAGTATCTACCATCGAGCCAGCCGCGGCACGAACCGACTGATTCAGGACGGGGCGGCGCCGATGCTGGCTCCGGAAGACGTGCTGAAGTCACTGGAATCCGGCTACGTTCCGTTGAACATGCCGCCGGCCGCCGCAGAAACGGATGATCCGATCGAGCGCGCCGTCCTTGGGTGTCTGGGATCTGAACCATCACACATCGACGAGGTTGTCGCACTCGCCGGCAGGACTGTGCCGGAGGTGACGGCTGCCTTGGCGATGCTGGAACTCAAAGGCCTCGTGACCCACGTCGGGGCCATGAACTACGTTCGAAGCGGAGCATCTGCAGAGGGCCAGGGCCTGTGAGCGACATCTATGCTCTCGTGATGGCCGGCGGCGGCGGCACGCGACTTTGGCCCCTGTCGCGCCTGGATCGCCCGAAGCAGCTTCTGCGGCTGCTGGGGGATCGAAGCCTGTTTCAGATGGCAATCGACCGGCTGACGCCCTGGCTCCCGGCCGAACACATTCTTGTGGCGGCGCCGGAAGACATGCTTCCGTCGCTTCGTGAGCAGGCCGTTGACCGGCCCGGCCTTTCCTATCTGGCGGAGCCCGCCGCCAAGGGCACAGCCGCGGTGATCGGGTTGGCCGCCTCGGTGCTTGCGCGCACAAATCCGGAGAGCATCATGGTGTGTGTCACGGCCGACCACTACATCGGCCGTGCCGACCGCCTGCGAGAACTGCTGGCGGGCGCGGTCGAGGCGGCGACGACCGGGGCCCTGGTGACACTTGGTGTCCCGCCAACGTACGCTGACACCGGTTACGGCTATATCGAGGCCGGCGAGTCCCTGGGGACCTTCCGTGGGGTCGAGGCGCGGCGTGTCCTTCATTTCACGGAGAAGCCGGCTCCCGAGATCGCACAGGGCTACGTTCAGGATGGTCGACACACCTGGAATTCCGGCATGTTCGTGTGGCGGGTCGAGCGGCTGCTCGAGGAGATCGATCGTTGGATGCCGGACCTGCGGGCAGCCCTCACTAGGATCGATGCCGCGTCAGGGACGCCGGGCGCGGATGTTGTTCTGCGCAAGGAATGGTCTTCGCTGGCCCCGCAGACGATTGACTACGGGGTCATGGAGCACGCCGAGAATGTGGCCGTCGTGATGGCGACCGATCTGATGTGGGCCGACATCGGCAGCTGGGACCGCCTGTATGAGCTACGCCACCGCGATGCGGACGGCAACGCCGTCGAGGCCCCGGCCTCACTCGTGGTGGACTCCCATGGGGTGCTCCTACTCGGTCAGGAGCGAGGGCCAGGGGAGAAGCCGAAGTTGGTCGCGTTGATAGGCGCCGAGGACCTGATCGTCGTCGACACGCCCGATGCCTTGTTGGTGTGCCCGCGGGACAGGGCCGCCGAGGTGCGGGAACTGGTCGAGCGGTTGCGGGAACACGGTATGGATTCGTATCTGGTCTGGGAGACCTAGTGGAAGCGTATTGCGTCAAGTGCAAAGTCAAGCGGACGATGGCGGATCCGCAACCGACCTTCACCTCCGCCGGAACACCGGCGACCGCCGGCGTTTGCCCGGTCTGCGGCACGCGCCTGTTCCGCATGGGGCGGACCCCGGCGCATGAGGGCCTGACGCCTCCACCGGCAAGGGCTGCCAAGCCGAGCGAGCGCCGCCGCAAGCGCAAGGGTGGTCGACTGGTGATCGTCGAGTCGCCGGCGAAAGCGCGAACCGTGGGCCGGTTCCTGGGCAAGGGCTACACCGTCCGGGCCTCGGTCGGCCACGTGCGTGACCTGCTGCGCTCTCGGCTCTCGGTCGATGTGGACAACAACTTCACTCCCGAGTACCGCGTGCCGAAAGAGAAGCGCGACGTCGTCAAAGGGTTGAAGACGGAGGTGGCACGGGCCGGGGAAGTCTTCCTGGCGACCGACCCCGACCGGGAGGGCGAGGCGATCGCTTGGCATCTGCTGGAAGCGACAGGGATCGAGCCCGATCAGGCTCGCCGTGTGGTCTTTCACGAGATCACCGAACCGGCCATCGGGGAAGCGTTCCGCCATCCGCGCGGCATCGACATGCACCTGGTCGACGCGCAGCAGGCGCGGCGGGTGCTGGATCGACTGGTTGGGTACAGTCTGAGTCCTCTGTTGTGGGAGAAGGTACGGGGAAGGCTGTCGGCGGGCCGGGTTCAGTCGGTCGCTCTGCGGCTGGTCGTCGATCGCGAACGCGAAATGCGCGCGTTCGTCCCTAAGGAGTACTGGACGATCGAAGCCGACTTTCTCGACGAGGCCAAGCCTCCGGCGTTCCGGGCCCGGCTGGCTCGCCTGGATGGCGAGCCTCCGCAGTTCGAATCGGAGGCGGCTGTCCGCCCGATCGTCGAGGATGTCCGGACGGCGGGCTGGCGGGTTTCCAACGTCAAGCGCGGCACGCGTCAGCGCCGGCCGAACGCGCCCTTCACGACCAGCACGCTGCAGCAAGATGCCAGCCGCCGCCTCGGCTTCACGGCGCGCAAGACCATGGCCGTGGCGCAACAGCTCTATGAGGGCGTTGAGATCGGCGGCGGCGAAGCCGTCGGTCTGATCACCTACATGCGCACGGATTCGACTCAGGTGTCCGAGCAGGCGCAAGCGGAAGCGAGGCAGTACCTTCAGGAGCGATTCGCCCGGGCCTACGTGCCGGACGAGCCGCCGATCTACCGGGCCCGCGCCCGCGGCGCCCAGGAGGCCCACGAGGCGATTCGCCCGACATCGGTGCGAAGGACCCCTGAGTCGGTCGTCGACTACCTGTCGAAGGAACAGCTGCGCCTGTATGCCCTGATCTGGAAACGCTTTGTCGCTTCGCAAATGACGCCGGCGGAGTACGACACGTTGACCGTGGACATCGACGGGAGCTCGCCCGCGCACCGCTACCTGTTCCGGTTGGCCGGTTCGACGCAGCGCTTCGCTGGCTTCCTGGAGGTCTACGAGGACGCTCCGGCGGAGAACGGAGATGCGGAGGCTGGCGGTGACGACGAGGACCGCCTGGCGCAGCTTCCGGATCTGGCGGAGGGAGATCCGGTGGCGTTGCTCGAAGTCCATCCCGACCAGCACTTCACGCAGCCGCCGGCGCGCTACACCGAAGCCAGCCTCGTCAAGGCCCTCGAGGAGAATGGGATCGGACGGCCGTCGACCTACGCGCCCATCCTGGGCACGTTGCAGGATCGCGGCTACGTCCGCCGCGCCAGCAAGCGGCTGATTCCCTCGGACATCGGCGAAACCGTGAACGATCTCATCGTCGAACACTTCCCCGGCATCGTGGACCTGGGCTTCACGGCACGAATGGAAGAGGAGCTGGACGAGATCGCCGACGGCACACGGCCGTGGGCGGAAGTCGTGCGCGAGTTCTACCTGCCGTTCGCCGAGCAGGTGGAGCGGGCGACGGCCGCCATTCCGGAGATGAAAGCGGAACCTGAGCTCCTCGACCGTCTGTGCCCGGAGTCGGGGCACCCGCTGGTCGTTCGCCATGGGCGCTACGGCAAGTTCATCGGTTGTTCGAACTTCCCGTCCTGCCGCTATACCGAACCATGGCTGGAGAAGATCGGCGTGCGCTGCCCGCAGGATGGGGGAGACCTCGTGGAGCGCCGCACGCGGCGCGGCCGCATCTTCTACGGGTGTGCCAACTACCCGGCGTGCGACTTCACAAGCTGGAAGAGGCCGCTGCCGGCGCCATGTCCGAATTGCGGCGGGATGCTGACGGTCGACAACCGCGACCACGCCGTTTGCACCAAGTGTGGCACTCGGTTCGAGACGGCCAGCTTGCCATCGACCGAACCCGAAGCGGCATAGTTCGTGCAACGGCTGGTTGCCTGCGGCGTTTGATCGTTCTACAATCGCCGCCATGGAACCCGGCGCTCATGCCGGAGGGAAGAGGACAGGCATCATCATGAACGCCATCAGGCCGCTGCTCGAGCGTAGAGGGGTGTTGCCCGCCGCCGCTCTTCTCCTGGGGCTGGTGTTGGGGCTGGTGTACGCCTGGGGGATCCAACCGGTCCAGTGGAAGGACGCCACTCCGGAGTTGCTGCGTTCCGATCTTCAGATCGACTATCTGAAGATGGCCATCGACTCGTACACCGTGAACCGCGATGTGGATCTGGCCATCGCCCGATTCGAGGCCATGGGGGACGCCGGCCCCGCGGCCCTGCGCGCGATCGAAAGCGCGCCGGGTGAGGTGAGCCCGACGGCCATCCAGGGCTTCCGATCGGTGGTGGAGATCTTTGAGCCGGGCGCGGCGGCCACCCCCGAGGCGACGGCGACGGCCCGGCCGCCGGCGGCCTTCTCCGTGACTCGCCTGATTCTGCCGGCCTGCGGCCTGACGCTCGTATTGGCCCTGGTCCTGGGTGGCGTCCTGTTCCTGCGGTCACGCGGCGGGCGCGCAGCCCGCCCGCGCCCGAGCGGCGACACGGAGGGTCAATCGGTCGAAGGCGAGGTAGGAGTCCCATCGGTGGAGGGCGGCTCGCCCCTGGCCACGTTCCGCACGACTTATTCCCTGGGTGACGACATCTACGACGACTCGTTCAGCATCGAGAGCGCCGCCGGGGACTTCTTGGGCGAGTGCGGCGTCGGCATCGGGGACACGATCGGCGTCGGCGACCCGAAGAAAGTCTCCGCGTTCGAGGTTTGGCTCTTCGACAAGAACGACATCCAGACGGTGACGAAGGTCTTGATGAGCCAGTACACGCATCAGGATGAGCCCACACGGCAGAGGATGGCCGCCAAGGGCGACCCGGTGCTGGCTGAGAACGGGACGGTGGTCACGCTGGACACCGCCTCTCTGCGCGTCGAAGCTCGCGTGGTCGACATGAGCTACGGAGAGGGCGTCCTGCCACCCGAAAGCTACTTCGCTCGCATGACGATTGAGTTGAGGGCGCTGCCGAAGGGCCTGCGCGACTGACGATTTCCACCCACAACGGAAAACCGCCGCCTGTGTAGGGGCGGCGGTTTCGTTGGTGGAAGACCTCCACACGTTGGATGAGGATCTTCGTGGTGGCGAGCCACGCTTCGCCACCACAGGCGCCCGAGCCGGAGCTTCAGCCCGACGACCGGATCTCGAGAACTCTGAGCCTCAAGGTGCCGCCCGGGGTGACGGCCTCAACCGTGTCGCCCACGCGCCGGCCCATCAGGGCCCGGCCTATGGGCGATTCGTGGGTGATCTTGCCCCGACGAGGATCGGCCTCTTTCATCCCGACGAGCTGGTAGGTTTCCGGCGAGCCCCCGTCGACGGCGACGACGACCGTTGTGCCCAGGGCAACCTTGTCCGAAGCTTGCGGCGGGTCGACCACGACGGCCTCCCGCAGAATGGTCTCAAGTTCGAGGATGCGGCCCTCGAGGAAGGCCTGCTCTTCCTTGGAGCTGATGTAGTCGGCGTTCTCGGACAGGTCGCCCTGCTGGACGGCGTGCCGCAGGCGTTTGGCCAGGGCGTCTCGCTTGGGGCCGCGCAGCTCAGCCAGCTCGACCTTGAGCTTGGCGGCGCCTTCGCGCGTGAGATAGATCGGGGCCTTGTTTGTGCCCATCAGGGTTGGGTGGCCGGATCGAACAACTTGCTGTGTTCCTGCAAGGCGAAACGGTCGGTCATCCCGGCGATGTAGTCGCAAACCGTGCGGTAGAGGTCGCCTTCGCCCGTCCGCGCCTGCACCGGCTCGGGCAGGATCTCGGGGTTGCGAATGTAGGCGTTGAAGATGTCTTCGAGGAAGGCATCCGCCTTGACCTGCATGCGGACGACCCGGTGGTGTTGGTACATGTTGCGATACAGAAAGTCCTTGAGCTGGCGATTCATGGCGGCCATGGCGGACGAGAAGCCCGCCACGTTGTAGCTCAAACGCTGCAGGGCGTCGACCGAGTCGACGCCGCTCTTCTGCAGCCGCTCGGAGGTTGCGCCGAGCAGGTCGCCGACCTCGAGGCCGATCAGACGCCGGATCAGGCGGTGCCGCGCCAGTTCGTCGATGTCGTCCGGGCGCCAACCAAGACTCTGGCACACCCGGTCCCACAGTTCCAAACCGTGCAGTTGGCGCGGGGCGATCAAAGATGAGCGCAGGCCGTCATCCAGGTCGTGGGCGGTGTAGGCCAGCTCATCGGCGACGTTGGCGATCTGAGCCTCGAGCGAACCGCGCTTTTCCGGGTCGTAGCCTTCGGCATCCGAGATGTCGTATTCCGTCTCGTGCTTGACGATGCCCTCGCGCACTTCCCAGGTAAGGTTCAGTCCGGGGAACTCCGGGTAGCGACGCTCGAGCAGAGTGACGATGCGCAGAGACTGACGGTTGTGGTCGAAGCCGCCGTGATCGGCCATCAGGCGTGCCAGGGCGGCCTCACCGGCGTGGCCGAACGGCGGATGGCCCAGATCATGGGCCAGGCAGATCGCCTCCACCAGATCCTCGTTCGCCCCCAACGCCCTGGCCAGCGTGCGCCCGATCTGTGTGACCTCGAGGGTATGCGTCAGGCGAGTGCGGTAGTAGTCTCCCTCGTAGTTGACGAAGACCTGGGTCTTGTACTCCAGCCGCCGGAAAGCCGTCGTGTGCAGTACACGGTCGCGGTCGCGCTGAAACACCGTTCGTTCGGTGGGCTCGTCCTCAGGGTATTGGCGACCCTTCGAGTCGCGGCTGCGGATGCCGTAAGCGGCCAGGGCCTGAGCTTCGAGCATCTCGAGGCGTTCGCGCGTCTGGATCATAGGCGGTGCGAGTGTACCGAACGGCGGTCGGGCTGTCAATCGTGGCGCGTTGACAGGCTGACATGGCGGGCGCATAATCCTCGCGGAGGCGTTCATGGCATATGCGTTCCCGAGTGCAGGCTGGGTGGACGCACTGGTCGCGATCCTGAACAGCGATACGCGCTACGCCCAGGTGGCGCGGGGGTGGGAAGGCGACATCGTCTTTGCGGTTGGCCCGGATGGTCCGGCGGCCGAGGGGGACGCCTCCGATCGAATCTACCTCGACCTGTGGCACGGCGAGTGCCGGAAGGGGTCCTTCCATCCGGCAGGCGGTGAGGCCGCGCCCGAGGCCGTCTTCACGCTGTCGGCTACGCGGGCCAATCTGCTCCGCATCCTCTCGGGGGACCTCGATCCGATGCAAGCGATGCTGACGCGCAAACTGCAAGTTCGCGGGAACATGGGCTACATGCTGCGCAACGTGCCCGTCGTGCTGGACTTCGTCCGGTGTTGCCGGCGGGTCGAGATCGCCCCCTGAGAGGAGGCCCAGATGCCGCGCTTTCTGCTGGTCCACCAGGTCGTCGCCATGCCTTCGACTCAGGATGAGTGGATCCGCGATTGGAGCGGGATCCGGCAGCGTTCGCAAGGCGAGGCTCGGTGGTTGGCCAGCTGGTATTCGGCCGAAACCAACCGCCTTTACTGTGAGTGGGAATCCCCGAGCCGCGAGGCCATCGCTGCCTGCTTCACCGCCGCCGAACGCGAGATGGCTCCCATCATCAGCCTGGAAGAGGTCGCGCACATGGATCCGGCCTGGCTGGACCCCGTCCCCTGACCGCATAGCCCGAGCTCTTTTGAGCTTCCATGGCAAACCCATCCGCCTCCGACCTCAAGGAAACCTTCGACTACGTTGTCGTTGGATCGGGGTTCGGGGGCAGTGTCGCGGCGCTGCGTCTGACAGAGAAGGGCTACCGCGTCCTCGTCCTGGAGCGCGGCCGGCGGTTCTCCGATGCGGATTTCCCCAAGACGAACTGGTATCTGCCCGGATACCTCTGGCTTCCCGCTGCGAGATGTTTCGGCATCATGGAGTTCAGCTTCCTGCGCCACGTGCTGTACTTGCATGGGTCCGGAGTGGGTGGGGGAAGCCTGGTCTATGCCGGCGTTCTGATGGAACCCGACGCCAACGTGTTCGAGTCGCCGGAGTGGCGCCGGCTGGCGGACTGGAAGTCGGTCCTGGCGCCACATTACGCCGAGGCCAAGCGGATGCTCGGCGTCGCACGCAACCCGCGGCTTGGCCCGGCCGACGACGTCCTACGGCGAGTCGGGTCGGAGCTCGGAATGGGCGAGACGTTCCAGCCGACCGATGTCGGGATCTACTTTGGACAAGAGGGCGTGGACGCGCCCGATCCCTACTTCGGCGGCAAGGGGCCGGCGCGCACCGGTTGCACGTTCTGCGGCGGGTGCATGGTCGGTTGCCGGTACAACAGCAAGAATACCCTGGTGAAGAACTACCTGTACTTCGCCGAGATGGGAGGAGCGTGCATTCTGCCCGAGGCCACGGTGGAAGGCATCTGGCCGCTGCCGGAGGGCGAGAACGACGGGGCGCGCTACCGTCTGGTCTTCCGCAAGACCGGCGGTTTCGGAGGCGGGCACGTCAGGGCGCGCAACGTCGTTGTGGCTGCAGGGACTCTCGGCACCCTGAGTCTCCTGTTGAAGTGCCGGGACGGACTGGGCAGCTTGCCTCGGCTCTCCCGTCGCCTGGGGGAGCGCGTGCGCACCAACAGCGAATCTCTTCTGGGGTCGTACGCCCGACCTGGCGCGGTGGACTATTCCCGGGGGGTCGCCATCAGCTCGATCGTCCATGCCGACCCGGTGACGCGGGTCGAGCCGGTGCGATACCCTGAGGGATCGTCGTTCATCCGAATGCTGTCTCTGCCGCTGGTCGACGGCGGCGGGAAGAGCCTCCTGGTCCGCCTGGGAAGAACGCTGAAGGCGATCTTCGCCCGGCCGGTCGACTTCCTGCGCGAGAAGGTCTTCCCGCATTGGGCGCGTCACACGACGATCCTCCTGGTGATGCAATCGGAGGAGAACTTCCTGACGATGCGTTGGGGGAGGCAGCTGCTGGCGCCCGCACGCGGGGCGCTGGCGGTCAGCCGGGACACCATGCGGCCGGTGCCCACCGGTTTGCCCGTGGCCCATCGCATGGCGCGGCGGTTCGCGGCCGACACCGACGGCCTCCCCGTGGGCGGCTGGCCCGAAACGCTGTTCGATATGTCTCTGACGGCGCATTTGATGGGCGGTTGCCCGATGGGCCGCAACGAAGAGGACGGCGTGGTCGACATGAGCGGACAGGCGTTTGGGCACCCGGGTCTGTACGTGCTGGACGGTTCGGTCGTCCCCGGCAACCCGGGAGTCAACCCCAGCCTGACCATCGCGGCATTGGCCGAGTACGCGCTGGCCAGCATCCCGCCGAAGGATCGCTCCACAGGTGAATGAACCGGCCGTCGAGCCTCCGAGACGCCTGGCCGGAGCGATTCCGGTTTCCCTATGACTGAATTGAGACTTCTGCGGATTGACCTCTCATCGGGCGCGCACGATGTCCTGCCGGTAGGAGAGGCTGATCGGCGCGACTTCATCGGTGGCGCCTCGCTGGCAGCGAGGCTTCTCTACCCACGCCTTGTTCCGGGCACATCGCCGCTCGAACCGTCGGCGCCGCTTCTATTCCTTACGGGCCCCCTGACCGGGTCGGCTGGGCCGGCGGTGGGGCGCTTCGTCGTGTGCGCTCGCTCCCCGGCGACCGGGCGATGGGGCGAGTCGAACGTGGGCGGATTCTTTGGGCCCGAGCTGCGCGCCGCCGGCTGGGACGGTGTATGGATCGAAGGGCGGGCGGCGCAACCGTCGTACCTGTGGATCCACGACGGGCAGGCTGAGGTTCGCCCGGCCGACGACCTGTGGGGCGCGGCCGACACCTACCAGACGCAAGAACGAATCCGCCTGCAGTTGGGGGACCGGTTGACGCGGATCGCCTCGATCGGCCTGGCCGGGGAGAGACAGCTGCCGTTCGCCGCCATCCTGTGCGATCACGGCCGGATGGCCGGCCGGACTGGGATGGGCGCGGTCATGGGATCGAAGAACCTCAAGGCGGTGGCGGTGCGCGGGCGGGCACCGGTGCCCTTGGCGGACCCATCTCGGTTTGCGGTCACACGCCGGCGAACCAACGTCGCCCTGAACACCGACACCGTGACGCGCTCCCTGCGGACGGCCGGCTCGGCGAGCGCCGCCGAGTACTTCAACTACCTCGGGATCATGCCCAAGCGCTACTTCACGCGCGGAGAATCGGACACGGCCCTGGCGGCGAGCGGGGCAGAGATGGCCGACACCATCCTGACCGGCGTGACGGCCTGCCATGCCTGCGTGATCGCCTGCGGTCGCAAGGTGCGGCTGGACGACGGCGTCGATCGGAAAGGGCCCGAGTACGAAACCATGGTGGGCTTCGGCCCAAACCTGGAGATCGGCGACCGCGCCGTCATCACCCGCCTCGGCGAGCTGTGCGATCGCTACGGGATGGATACGATTTCTCTCTCGAACACCATCGGCCTGGCGTTCTACCTGTTCCAGGAGGGCCGGCTGACGAGTGCGGATGCCGGAGGTTTGCAGCTCACGTGGGGAAATGCCTCCGCCGTAGAGTCTCTGATCCATCAAACGGCCCACCTCGAAGGTTTGGGGCAGATCCTCGCCCAAGGTGCGCGGGCCCTGGGCGCAGCCTTCGGCGATCCTGAGGCCGCAGCTCAGGTCAACGGCCTGGAAATGGCGTATCAGGACCCACGCGGCGCCAGCGGGATGGCGCTCGTCTTCGCCACCTCGCCCCGAGGCGCCTGCCACAACCAGGGCGACTACTACATGGTGGAGATCGGCCAGGCAATCGAGGAGATTGGCGTCGGCCTGATGGCGCGCCAGGGCGGCGCAGAAAAGGCCGAGAACGTCGCCAGACATCAAGACTGGCGTACCGTCGGCAACGCGTTGGTGCTCTGTCAATTCGCCAACCTTGCCCCGGCGGATGTGGTCGAGCTGGTGACGGAGGCCACGGGCTTCGAGTATTCGGTGGAGGGCCTGTTGACGGCCGGGGAGAGAGCCTGGGATCTAAAACGGGCGATCAACTGCCGCCTCGGGCTCACCGCGTCGCACGATCGTCTCCCTGCTCACATCCTGCAACCGCTGAAGGACGGCGCCGCAGCCGGCTATGGGCTGCCCTTCGAGGCTATGATGGAAGCCTACTATCGCGTGCGTGGATGGGATCGGGCCACCGGGCGCCCGACGGCGGAGCGGCTCATGCGGCTTGGACTGGCTGACGTGGCCGGTGATCTGTGGGGCGATGCGAAATGATCCGAATTGTGACCGTCGAGCAGATGCGTGCCCTGGAGACGTCCGCCAACGACTCGGGGTGGACGTATGCCGACATGATGGACAAAGCCGGCGCGGCCGTCGCTCAGGCCGTGCTCGATCGCATCCCATCGCCTGCCGGAAAGCGGGTCGTCATCCTCACCGGGTCGGGCAACAACGGCGGTGATGGTCTGGTAGCGGGACGCTTGCTGGCCGAGGCCGGGATGCAGGTCGCGGCGTACCTGGTGCGTGAGCGGGTCGTCGACGATCCGCTTGTGACGGCGGTCAGCGAGCGCGGTGCGCTGGTCGCGCGGGGTCAAGATGATCAGCGCCAGCGCGTCCTGATCAATTTGGTGGCGGCTTCGGACGTCCTGATCGAT
>DATIFK010000065.1:0-19952 GCA_035455265.1 Anaerolineales bacterium | reverse complement strand
CGAATGGCGGATTATAGCATGCTGACTGCGCAAGGCCCCGCCTGTGGGCCCCTGGCGATGCCTGAGGCCAGTTCTGGCGGTTGCCAGCCAACAGCCAACAGCCACCAGCCGCCAGTTCCCATTCCCTCCAAACAACTTGTCGAAGCATGGCAGGAAAGCGGAAGGCGGAAAGCGGAAAGCGGAAAGCGCAAAGCGGAAAGCGCAAAGCGCAAAGCGCAAAGCGCAAAGCGCATGACTGACAACTGATAACTGACGACTGTCTACTGCTGTTGCGCCGCGTCGATCGCCTTAAGTTCGAAGTACGCTTCAAGGACCTGCTTGACAATGGGGCCGGAGGTGACGGCGCCCTCGCTGCCGTTGTAAACGAAAGCAACGACGGCGATCTCCGGGTTCTCGAAAGGAGCGTAAGCGGCATACCAGGCGTGCGTCGGCCAGTTGCCGGGCACGCACAGGTTCCGCTGCAAAGCCAGCGCGTCGCAGAACTCTCCCGTGCCGGTCTTGCCCGCCGACGAGATCGTCTCCAGATCGGCGTACTGATGCGCCGTGCCTTCCTCGCCCTGGACGACCAGGTGCATGCCCTGTTGGACGAGATCGATCACCCACGGCTGGACGACGACCCCTCCCGGGGCGCTGCCGTCGGTCATGTCCCACAGCTGGCGCGGCTCGAAGGACTGCACGACGTTGCCTTCGCCGTCGAGAATGTCCTGCACGATGTGGGGCCACATCGCGCGCCCGTTGTTGGCCAGCGTGGCGACCGAGTTCAGCACCTGGAGCGGCGTGGCCAGGACGAAGCCCTGCCCGGTGGCGGTGTTGTAGGTGTCGCCCGTCGACCAGCTCTCGCCGAGGTTGATGCGCTTCCAGTCCTGCGTGGGAATCAGGCCGGCCACCTCTCCCGGCAGATCGACGCCGAGAGGCGAGCCGTATCCCAGCAGCGGAGCGTACTCGTCGATGCGGTCGATCCCCAATCCGGGCTCGACCTGGCCGGGGAAGCCGCCACCGATCTTGTAGAAGTAAACGTTGCAGGATACCTCGATGGCCCTCAGCATGTCCACTCGTCCATGTCCGTCGCGCTTCCAGCAGACGAAGTCCTTGGCCTTACCGGGGTCGTTGGGGAAGTACTGGTTCGTGATCGTGATCAAGCCGGGGTCGTCGACGGTTTGACCGGGAGCAATGACTCCCTCGTTGAGGGAACCGACGGCTGTCACCAGCTTGAACGTCGATCCGGGCGGGAACGGCGAGGTAATGGCATGGTTGATCAGCGGCTTGCCGCGGTCGTCGGACACCAGCTGGTTGTAGTAGTCGAGCGGAATGAAGCGCGCCAGACGGTTGTTCTCGTAGGTCGGCAGGCTGACCATCGCCAGGATCTCGCCCGTCTGAGGATTGAGGGCGATGACCACGCCCAGCGGTGTACGCCTCTCGCCGGTGACTCGGTTGATGAAGTCCATGCGGCTGCGCAAGGCCGTCGCCGCGGCGGCCTGAAGCCGGGTGTCGATCGTCAACCGCAGGTTGTTGCCGGGCACCGGCTGGCGAACCTCGCCGTACTCCCGCAACTGCTGCCGCGCAACGTCCTGTTCGACCAGCTTGAGCCCGTTGATGCCGGCCAGGCGGTCCTGGAATTCGAATTCGATCCCGGCATAACCGACCTTGTCCCGGTTGGGAACGAAGCCGCGTTCCTCGTAGGCCGCCGCCTCGGCCGCGGGGATCGGTCCCATGTAGCCGATGATGGCCGTCGTCAGCTCGCCGGTCACATAGTCGCGCACGGGAATGGTCTCGACGGCCACGCCCGGCATGTCGATGGCGCGCTGCAGGACGATGCGTGCCGTCGTCTCATCGATATCGCAAGCGACCGGCCAGGCCTGATACGGTCGAATGCTGGCCGCCTTCTCGACCACCTGTCGTATGCCGACCGGGTATTCGGGCCCGACGCAGCCTTGGTCCGGCAGAACGAGTTGGCCGGGTTTGTCGGCCGGCAGGCCCACCAACGCCGCCAACTGGCGATAGATGGCCTGTGTTTCCGCTTCGCTGTCGGGAAGCCGCGCCGGCGTAACGACGACGTTGTACGACGGTATGTTGCGGACGAGTTGGAAACCGTTGCGGTCGTAGATGACACCGCGAGCGGCGGGGATGCTGACGTTGGTGAAGCGATTCTCGTCGGCAAAGGCCAGGTAGCTCTGGAAATCGAGGACCTGGAGCTGGTAGAGCCGGACAAAGAATAACGCCAGAGCAGCGAACAGGACCAGATAGGTCGCCCGGAGACGCCAGGGAGGAATGTGGGCCGTCTCGCCGCCGTTCTTCATCCGACCTTCACCTTGGGCGGGAACAGAGTCTCACAGGCACGCAGGGACAGTTGGACGGCGGGCAGCGCCAGCAACACATCGAGCACGGCGCTGGGCAGGAAGACGCGCGTCAGGGCGACGTCCAGATCCACCGGGCGCCCGGTGGCGGCGGCTGCGAGCAACAGAGTGGCGTGATGGATCACCACGGCGCCCACCATGATGCCCAGCGGCAGCAGGAAGTTGGCCTCCCAAAAGCGGCCCTCCAGGCGCGACACGAGGTAGGCGACGGCGATCAGACCCAGAGCGGTGAGACCGAAGGGAGCGCCCGACAGCAGGTCCATCGACAGGCCGCCGACGAGCGCGAACACCAACGCCTCGCGCGTGCGCCCGGTCTGCCCCCAGCTGACGACGGCGATCAGGACGAGATCGGGGGCGCCGTCCAGCAGCCGGAAGGTGCCGAAGACGGTCGACTGCAGGATGGCGAGCAACGCCATCAAGGGGATCCCGATCGCGTACCCCATCGATTCAGGGTACCTCGGGAGTCAGCAGTAGCGGTTGGAAGTTGGTGATGACCAGGACGATCTCAAGGTTCTCGAAGTCGACGCTGGGCTGAATGACGGCCTGCTGGAATAACTCGAAGTCGCGTTTGCGGACCGTCAGGACCTGGCCGACGGGGACCTCCGGAGGGAAGGCGCCTCCAAGTCCGGAAGTCAGGACGAGCTCGCCCGGCGTGACCTCCGCCGCCTGGTCGATCAGGTCGACCCACAACTCGCCATTGACCTGGGCTCGCAGAGCGCCGTCGGCGCGGGACGTCTGAAGTCGCACATTCACTTCCGTCGCCGGGTCGGTGATGAGCTGCACGCGCGAGACAGTCGCGTGCACTTCGGCGATCCGTCCCACCAGTCCGCGCTCCGTCACGACCGGCATGCCGCGCAGCAGGCCGGCGTCGGAGCCGCGCCCGATCCACACGGACCGGATGAACGGGCTGACGTCGCGCCCAATGACGTTGACCGCCAGGTAGCGGCTTTCCGGCTGGCCGCGTGCGTAGCCGAGCAGGGCGGCCAGGATATCGGCCTGGGCGGCCTGCTCACGCAGGGCGATGATCTCCTGCTGGAGCGCGGAGACCTGCGCCTGGAGCTGGTCGTTTTCCTCGCGAAGGGCGATCACGTCGCCCGGTGCCGTCAGTAGGCTGCGCACCGCGGCGACGCGCGAGGCGATCCACCCCTGCACGGCGCCGAAGGGGCGCAGCACCAGGCTCTGGGCCGGCCCGAGGTAGCCTCCCAGGTTGAGGACCAGGAGCCCGACGGCAATCAGGATCAGGGTGAGGGCCAACAGTCCCGACGAGCGGCTTCGGCTCATCGGTGGCCGTCCAGGGGTTGGCTGCGCCCGGGCTGGCCGATACCCAGGTTTCGCATGACTCAGACCCCGCTGCGCTCCAGGCCGACCAGGAAGCGCGAGAGGTTGTCGAGGTCCTCCAGGACGATGCCGGCGCCGCGCACGACGCAGCTCATCGGATCGTCGGCGCACCAGACGCGCATGTGCAGGTCCTGGCTCAGGCGGTCGGGCAGCAGAAGAAGCTGTGAGCCGCCCCCGGCGAGGCAGATGCCGGTCTCCATCAGGTCGGCAACGAGCTCGGGCGGCACTTCATCGAGCGCGTCCTTGACCGTTTCGAGGATGACCCGAACCGACGGCGTCAGCGCTTCGCGGATCTCGATCGACGACACTTCGACGGCTTCCGGGAGCCCGCTGACCAGGTTGCGCCCGCGCACCGTCATGGTCTTCTCTTCGCGCAAGGGGAAGGCCGAGCCGATGCTGATCTTCACCCGCTCGGCCATCCGCTCGCCGATGAGCAGGTTGTACTTGTTGCGGACGTAGTTGACGATGTCCTGATCCATTTCATCGCCGGCGACGCGCAGCGAGCGCGACACAACGACGCCGCCCATGGAGTACACCGCCAGCTCCGTGGTGCCGCCGCCGATGTCGACGATCATCGAGCCGCGCACCTCGCTGATGGGCAGGCTGGCGCCGAGGGCGGCAGCCGTCGGCTCTTCGATCAGGAACGCCTGGCGCGCGCCGGCGGCCATGGTGGCGTCATACACGGCGCGCTTCTCGACCTCCGTGGCCCCGCTCGGGATGCCCACGATGATCCTGGGCCGCGGCACGGGGACGACGCTCTGCTCATGGGTCTTGCCGATGAAGTACTCGAGCATGGCTTCGGTGATGTCGAACTCCGAAATGACGCCGTCGCGCAGGGGGCGAATGGCGACCACGTTGGCAGGCGTGCGCCCGACCATCTCCTTGGCCTCCGCCCCGATGGCTAGCGGCCTCTTGGACTTCTTGTCGATCGCCACCCAGGACGGTTCGTTGATGAGGATGCCCTTGCCCCGGACGTGGACCAGGGTGTTGGCCGTGCCCAGGTCGATGGCGATGTCGAGGGAGAAGAGGCCCAGAAGCCAGTTGAGAGGGTTGAAGGCCAAGCGGCACTCCTCCGGGGCGACGTGGGCCGGGCGGCGGATTATACCATGCGGACTCCGTGGTTCCCCTAGCCCTGCGCGTTATGTCGAGCGCGCATGCTATAATCCGGAGCCGCATGGCAGTTCACGAGAGCCTCGCGGCCTTCATCGAGGACCGCCGTCTCCTGCCGCCTGGCGCGCGCGTCGTGGTGGGGGTCTCCGGCGGTCCAGACAGCGTTTGCCTGCTTCACAGCCTGCACTCGCTCGGCTACCGCGTCGTGGCCGCGCACCTGGATCACTCGCTGCGGCGCGGGAGCTGGCGGGATGCCGAGTTCGTCCTTCGACTGGCCTCCAGCCTCGGAATTGCCTCCGTCGTCGAGCGACTTTCCAAGAGCGACTTGCCGATGCGCGGTTTCACCTTGGAGGAAGGAGCGCGGGTGCTGCGCTATGGTTTCCTGGCGCGAGTCGCAAGCGAGCGCCGCGCGGCGTTTGTGGCCGTCGGTCACACGGCCGACGACCAGGTCGAGACGATCCTGATGCACTTCCTGCGCGGCGCCGGGCCCCACGGGTTGCGCGGTATGCTCCCGGCTACTCCGATGGACGACGTGCTTGGCGGCCCGCAAGGCGTTGGCCTCACACTCGTGCGGCCGCTCCTGACCCTCGACCGCGCGGCAACCGAGGAGTACTGCCGACAGCTTGGCATTCGCCCGCGTCGGGACCCGACCAATGAGACCTCGGCGTTCTTTCGAAACCGCCTCCGGCATCGCCTGCTTCCCGAGCTGGAAAGATACAACCCTCGCATTCGCGAGGCGCTCCTCCGCCTGGGCGAGGTCATGCAGGTCGATGTGGCCCACCTGGAGAACCAAGTTCGACTGCAAATCCCGAAGACGATCGTCGCGCGGTCGCCGGGCGTTTGGGCGATCCTTCGGGAACCGTTCCTGATGCAACCACAGGCAATCCAGGCGGAATTGCTGCGCCAGGCAGCTCACCTGGCCCGGCCCGAGGCACGCGACTTCGGATATGAGGCCGTGCGCCGGGCGTTGCGCTGGATGGGTGGAGCCCAGACCGGGAAGCGGCTGGCAATGCCCGGCGGGCGCGAGTTGGTCGACGAGGGGGACGAAGTCCTCATCCGACAGACCGGCGCGCCGGTTTCATACCCCGACCATCCGCAGCTGACGAGCATCCAGGTGCGACGGCTCCGTCTACCGTTTCGCCTGGAGCTTGAGGAGGGCTGGTCTATGGTGGGGCGGATGCGTCGGAAGACGGGGACTCGGGCCGAAAGGCAGGGCACGGCCGAAGTCTGGTTCGACGCCGGCCGTGTCGAAGGGGAACTCACCGTCCATCCTCCGTTCGCTGGCGCTCGAGTCCTGCTGAGCGCAAGAGAGGAGGGGAAGGTGTCCGATCTGATGATCAACCGGCACATCCCTCGCGGGGCGCGGGCGCACTGGCCCGTCGTCAGCGACGAAGCCGGCATCCTATGGATCGCTGGTTTGCGGCGCGCCGCGCGCGCCCCCGTGGGCCGGACGACTCGCAAGGTTCTCGTGTTGCGCCTGGTTCGGCCGGACAAGGAGCGGAGACGATGATTGCTCGCTTCAACATCTGGCTGGAAGCCAAGTCCGGCATCGTCCTGAGCCCTTGGCGCGCCCGGCTCTTGACGGCAATCGAGCGATCCGGGTCGATTTCCGCCGCCGCTGAAGAGCTCAAGGTCCCCTACCGGCGGGCCTGGGAGAAGCTTAAGGAGATGGAGACGAACTACGGGCGAGCTCTAGTGGACACGGAAGTCGGCGGAGCTCACGGCGGTGGAGCTCACCTGACGCCGGCAGCGCGCGACCTGATGGCCAGGTTTGAACGCTTCGAGAACGGTCTTCAGGATGAGATCGAGGCGCGCTATCGCAAAGCGTTCGGCGACGGCTGAGCTACGTGTGCGCTTGGAGGACTGGCGCGGGCGGGCGGGTGCCTCGCCAGGTGAAAACCAGCGTCGCCAGGTACACTACATAGGCCAATGCCTCGGTTAGGGACGGGTTCGCGTTGTAGCCGAAGAGGGATTTCAGCAGGCTGCCGACGACTGAATCCTCTTGCAGGATTCCGGACAGGTTCCAGATAGGATCGAGGATCGGCGGGATCCAGCCCAGTTCGTTGAATTCATGGACGCTGTGTGCGACGAGGCCGGCGGCAAAGAGGAGCAGCAGAAGGCCCGTGGCCTGGAAGAAGGCCCGCATATCGAGCCGGACCGAAGTCCCGTAGACGATCCAGCCGAGCGCCAGTGCCGTGGCCAACCCCAGAAGGCCCCCCGTCCAGGTCGCCGCGGCGTTCGTCTGGTACGTCGTGGCCGTCAGGAAGAGGGCCAGCTCGACCCCCTCGCGTAGGACGGCCAGCATCGCCAGGGTGAAGACCGCACGCGCCGTGCCGGCCTGAGCGGCGCGGCGGACCTCGTCTTCGAGGCCTTCCTGAAGGCGCCGGGCCTGCGACCTCATCCACAGGATCATCCAGGTGAGAAGCCCGGCGGCCGTCAGCATCGTCAGACCTTCGAAGACCTGTTCGAACCGGCCTTCGAGTCTGACCCCGATGGCCTGCAGCGACACCGCCGCTCCCGCGCTCATCACGGCTGCCATGCCTGCGCCGAGCCAGACTTGGCGGCGCAGGTCGGCGCGGCGCATTCGGTTTAGAACCCCAAATGTGAGCCCGATGACCAGGGCGGCTTCGAGCCCCTCTCTCAGGGCAAGGAGATAGGCAGGCAGCAAGAGTCCCTCCGGACGCGCCGTGCAGCAATATCGACCGCGACGGTCCAGTTACTCCGCGATTGTACTCTCATTCGCGAAGGGAGCCGGTAGGCCGGCGGGACCTCACAGCTTGACCCGACAGAAACGGTCTGATACAATCCCGGGCGACAACTGAATAGTCGGGAGAACAGCGTATGGGTCTCAGCGAAGGCTGAGATCACGAGGCGGAGGTTCCCCGCCGCGAGGCGGGGCTAACCCCGGTGAATGCCGGGGGAAAATCGAACGATCAGCGGAAGCCTCCGGAGCCCGCCACAGGCTCTCTCTCCCTTCGAGAAGGACTTCGGTCCAAGACCGCTCGGCGACGGGCGGGGCAATCGCCGAAGTCGTGGCCTGCCCGCCGATGCGAGCAGACACCTCACGAAGGGGCGAACCTCGATGCAGACATGCAGGCACGCCCGGCGTGCCTGTTTCGTTAACTGGTGGGTGAGGCGATGACGACGGAGGGATACCACCGCTATCACATCGCGACCGAGCCGGCTCCTGATTCGTCGGACCATCCGAGCCGATTCGTTGTGCATGCGGCCCTGATGCCGGAGGAGGCCCGGGCGGCGCATTATTGCGGATAGTGGTCACAGGTTCGTGGTCAGTCCCGGTGGACCCACCGCTTTCCTACGTTGAGGGGTCTCGAGGAGAGCAGACTGTGACGGATGACTGACGATGAGCAAGCCGCCGCATGTTCTCACAGTGGAGGATCGCACCGATGCATGACCTTATGAAACGCGCCCAAGAAGACAACGTCCAGTTCGTCTGCCTACAATTCACCGACGTCACGGGCGCTGTGAAGAGCGCCGATATCCCCATCGGGCGTTTGCCGTCGGCCCTCGATGATGGCGTCTGGTTCGACGGCTCATCGGTCGAAGGATTCGCGCGCATCCAGGAGAGCGACATGCGTTTGGTGCCGGATCCCGGCACCTACGCGGTGCTCCCCTGGAGCCAACCCGAACGGCGACGCGCTCGCCTCTTCTGCGACATCTACGACGCTGAAGGCAAGCCCTTCGGGGGTGATCCTCGCGGCGTCCTTCAGCGCATGCTGCGGCGTCTGGAGGAAAGGCGATGGCAGTTCAACGTCGGCCCGGAACCGGAATTCTTCCTGCTGCGGCGTAACGGGTCCGAAGGAATCCGCCCGGTGCCTCACGACGTTGGCGGATACTTCGACTTCTCCGCCAGCGACGAGGCTCAACGCGTTCGGGCGGAACTCATGCTGGCGCTCATCTCGATGGGTCTCGAGGTCGAGATGGGGCATCACGAGGTGGCCCTCGGACAGCACGAGATCGACTTCCGCTTCACCGACGCGCTGCGCACCGCCGACAATGTGGTGACGCTCAAGTCGACCGTCAAAGCCCTGGCGGCGCACCACGGGTTGGTGGCGACGTTCATGCCGAAGCCGATCTTCGGGATCAACGGATCGGGCATGCACACGCACCAATCGATTTACGATGAGCAGGGCGGGAACGTCTTCTTCGACGGCGGCGACGCGCGGCACCTTTCGAGCGCCGCCTACGGCTTCATCGCCGGCCAGCTCGAGCATGCCCGCGCCATGGCTGCCGTGGTGGCACCGACGGTCAACTCGTACAAGCGCATCGTGCCGGGATACGAGGCGCCGGTGTACGTCTGCTGGGCCCAGATCAACCGCTCCGCCTTGATTCGGATCCCTCGGCATAGCCCCGGCCACGAGGGCTCGACTCGCGCCGAGCTGCGTTTCCCCGATCCGTCGTGCAACCCATACCTGGCCTTCACCGTCATGCTGGCGGCCGGGCTGGATGGAATCGAGCGCGGCCTGCGCGCCCCCGAACCTCTGGACCAGGTCAACCTGTACGAGCTCGAGCCGGAGGAACTGATGGCGCGTGGAGTCCAGCAACTGCCGGGCTCGCTTCCCGAAGCCCTGGAGGCGCTGGCGGGCGATTCCGTTCTACGCCAAGCCTTGGGCGAGACGGCCTACGAGGCTTTCGTCCGGGCGAAGACGAGCGAGTGGGATACCTTCCGCACGCGGGTCACGGACTGGGAGATCGAGACGTACCTCGAAGTGGCGTGAGGAAACGAGGCGTGGGTCGCGCAGGGGCGACTAGCGGGCCGGGAAGAGCCGCAGCCGCAAGTCGCGGTCGTAGGGGTCGGCCCCCTCGAGGCGCTTGAGGCGATTGACGACGAAGTAGGTCAGCGGCGTGGCGGCGGCCTCGTAGGCCGTCTTGAAGACCCATTGCGAAGCGATCGCCGCCGCCAGCGCACCCGTCGGCAGGATCCCGGTGAAGGCCAGGGTGATGAAGACGGCTGAGTCGGCCGCCTGACCGACGATGGTGGATCCGATCGTTCGCAGCCAGAGCCAGCGCCCTTCGGTGGCGACCTTAAGGCGAGCCAGGACGAAGGCGTTGAGGAATTCTCCGGCGAGATAGGCCGCCAGCGAGGCCGCCAGCAGGCGAGGGCTGAAGCCGAACATGGCGTCGTACGCCGCCTGCGCTTCGCCGGGGGTGCGGTAAGGCCCGGCCGTCCAAATGGGAGATGCCGGCAGGCGGCCTGCCAGTGTGACCGCCAGAACGGCGAGAAGGTTGCAGCCGAAGCCAATCCATATCGCACGCCGCGCGCCGCGGTACCCGTAGACCTCCGTCAGGACATCCCCGCAGATGTAAGCCACCGGGAAAAGAACGACCGCCGCCGGCAGCGTCAGAGGGCCGATGGCGATGATCTTGACCGCGATCAGGTTGGAGACGATCAGCGACGTGACGAAGACCGCCAGAACGGCGGGGTAGCCGCGCATTCGCTAGGGCGCCGGCCGCCGCCCGTGCTCGGCTTCGACCGTGATCCGGATCCCGCCGCGGACGCGGAAGGCGCCGCGCACACGGCACCAGCGTGGCTGGAGCGCCGCCACCAGATCGTCGAGGATGACGTTGGTGACGTGCTCATGGAAGACGCCCTCGTTACGATAGGACCACAGGTAGAGCTTGAACGACTTCGACTCCAGAATGCGTTGATCGGGCACGTAGTCGACGGTGATGGTGGCGAAATCGGGCTGCCCGGTGGCCGGGCAAACGCACGTGAACTCGTCACTCTCGAGCTGGACGACGTAGTCACGCTGGGGATTGTGGTTGGGAAAGGTTTCGAGACGCTTGGAAGGTTGGGCGCGCGCCCCTAGCAGGGTTAGGCCTTCGAGGTCGGCGGGATCGGTCATGGGAGGCCTCAGGCAGGGGTCGGCAGGCGCGAGCGGATCTGGTCCCAGGTTCGGCAGAACGTGCACAGCTCGGGGGCCGTCGTCGGCTGCCCGCAACGCGGGCAGGTATGCATGGCGTCGCGCGAGGCCTCGCCTTGCGCGGCGAAGAGCCCATCGCGCTTGGCCTCCAGAAACGCCAGGTAGAAGGACAACTTGGCCCCGGGGCGATCGGCCTCCAGCCGGTTGAGGAGCTCCTTGTAGTAGATCGAGGTCGCGCCGACAGCGTGGGGGCATTCCTCGTAGATGTAGTCGATGCCTCGCAGCAGCGCGTAGGCGGCGGTCTCCCGTTCGTACAGGCGGCAGAAGGGTTTCGCCTTGCGCACCAGGCCGTCGGAGGTCGCTGGCAGTACCGGCCCCTGGCGCGCCAGATAGCCGACCGACCAGGAGAGGGTGTTGCCGAAAAGAACGGCGGCTTCGTCATCCAGATTGTGGCCGGTCGCCAGGACGTCGTAGCCCCCCTGGCGTGCCGCCTGGTTCATGATGTGCCGTTTGGTGAGGCCGCAAACGGAGCACGGCTTGCCGCGGCCGCGCGTCGTCAGCGAGGCGGCCAGCGGGATGGGCGCGCCCTCGACCTCGGCGACGTCGACGACGGTCAGGCGAAGTCCGCGCGCCTCGGCGAATTCCCGGCAGCGGCGTTCCGAGTCGGCGGAATAGCCCGTGCCCTCATCGATGCCGAGTCCGATGTAGAGGCCATCGGCGGCGTAGCCCAGGCGAGTCAGCACATCCCACAAGCCCAGGGAGTCTTTCCCGCCGGACACGGCCACCAGGATGCGGTCGGCCGGCGTGAACATCGAGTACTTCTCGATGAAGCGTTGGGTCTGTTCGGGGATCCATTCCACATAGTGGTCGCGGCATAGCGCCAACTTGTGTTGGCGCATGTTGATGGACGCGCGCTGACCGCACTTGCGGCACTTCATAGGCCGGCCCTGGCGAGGCCTTGCGCACCGCCGGAGATCACGGCCACCAGCTTGATGAGTTCGCCTTCGCGCAGCTGCTCGTCATCGGTGATGAGCTCGCCCTCGCGCGTCGGCAGGACGCTTTCGGGTTCGACGCCGACGCGTCGCAGGGCGTCGCGTATCGTCATCCCGGCTGGGACTTCGTAGTCCTTGTTTCGAAGGCGCAGATGAGCGGGCATCGCGGAAATCCTGCAGGCATTGTACCGACCGAGAGGGCAGGGGTCAACGTAAGTGTGGACATTCTGGTGAAAAATGGTACAATTACGCCGAGACGATGGACACACAGACCCCCAAGACGGTTGTCGTTGTGGGCGCAGGCTTTGCAGGCTTGCGTGTAGCCACGAAGCTTGCCGAGACCCGGGCACACGTCATCCTGCTGGATCGGCAGAACTACCATTTGTTCCAGCCGCTCTTGTATCAGGTGGCCACGGCGGGTCTGGAGCCTGAGGAAATCGCCAAGCCGGTGCGGACGATCCTGGGCCGCCAGGCCAATCTGGAGTTCCGGCTGGCCGAGGTGAAGCGGATCGATCTCGATCGGCGCGTCGTGCTGGCGGACGGGATGGCGATCGCCTACGACTACCTGGTGCTGGCAGCCGGCGCGGAAGTGGACACGTTCGGCAACGCCTCGATCGAGGCCAACGCGCTGGAGCTGAAGGGCCTGGGAGATGCCATCGCCATTCGCAATCATGTGCTGCGTTGCTTCGAGCGCGCCATGACCGATGGAGATCCGGCGCGGCGACGAGCGTGGTTGCGCTTTGTCATCGTCGGCGGCGGACCCACTGGTGTCGAGATGGCGGGCGCACTGGCCGAACTGGTGCGGCTGGTGCTGCGGCGCGACTATCGCGGCCTGTCGGCGGAAGACGTGCGTGTGACGCTCCTGGAGGCGCAGGACCGTCTGCTGCCGGGGTTGCCGCTCGATCTGGCCTCTCACGCCCAACGCTCGCTGGAACACAAGGGTGTCGAAGTCCGCTATGGCGCGCAGGTTGAGCGCGTCGATCCCGACCACGTCACTCTGCGCTCAGGCGAGCGATTGGATGCGGCGACGGTGATTTGGGCTGCCGGGGCGCGCGCGGTAGAACTCGTGCGCAACCTCGGGCCGGCTCAGGGTTCTCGAGGGCGAATGCGTGTCGAGGCAGACCTGAGCCTGCCGGGTCACGCCGAGGCGTTTGTCATCGGCGACGCCGCCTACCTCGAGGCCGACGGCCGCGCTCTTCCAATGATGGCGCCGGTGGCGATCCAGATGGCGGAAGCCGCGGCAGAGAACATCCGCCGCCGGATGGACGACCAGCCGACGACGCCGTTTCGCTACCGCGACCCCGGCGGCCTGGCAACGATCGGCCGCAACGCGGCCGTCGCGTATGTGTATGGGCTCAAGTTCCGCGGCTTCGCTGCCTGGATCGTCTGGCTCGTCGTCCATCTGATCCAACTCATCGGGTTCCGTAACCGCCTTCTGGTGCTGGTGAACTGGGCGTGGGACTACCTTTTCTACGACCGCGCCGTTCGCCTGATCACGCCGACGACGGGCGACGAGCGGGCCGGTCGGCGCTGATCCAACCATCTAGCGGGAGACCTCTCCCGCTTCTCCCCGACGCATCGCATCAAACGCGGACACAGCGACTTCGACCATGTCGGCCGTCGGTTCGCGGGTCGTCAGGCGCTGCATCGCCAGGTTCGGCGCCGCCAGCACTCTTCCCCAGAAGGACCCGGACCAGCGCGCCGTCAGCCGGATGTATTCGTAGGCCAGCGAGGCCACCACCGGGATGAGCAGGACGCGGCTCGCCAGCCTCGGGAGGAGCGGCATCGGGCCCAGGAGCGCGAACAGCAGGATCGAGATGACGACCACCGTCAGCAGGAAGGCCGTCCCGCAGCGCGGATGTTCGCGAGGAAAGGCCGCGATGGTCGATGGATCGAGCTGCGCGCCGGCTTCGAAGGCGTGGATCGTCTTGTGCTCGGCACCGTGGTAGGCATAGACGCGCCGCACCTCAGGCCACAAACCGATGGCGCCGACGTATCCAACCAGAAGGGCCAGGCGCACCAGCCCCTCGATTACATTAGATGCCAGGTCGGACCACGCCAGCGTGCGTGTAGCCAGATACCCCGCCGCCGCCGGGAGCAGAAAGAAGATGCCCACTCCCACGACGAGCGAGGCCGCCATCGAGAGGGCGATCGGCCCTTGGCCGACGGGCTCGCCGGCCTGGACGCCGGCGGAGAACGCCAGGGCGCGCATCCCCAGGACCAAGGCGTCCACCAGGGCCAGCAGCCCGCGCACGAAGGGGATGCGCGGGGTGCGGCCGCGATACAACCTCGAAAGGGGACGAGTCTCCACGACGATGGACCCGTCCGGGGCGCGCACGGCGGTAGCGCACACCTGCGTCCCGCGCATCATGACGCCTTCGATGACCGCTTGCCCGCCGTAGGAGGGCAGGCGTTGAGGCGAGGGACTCCTGTCGCCAGCCGGACTCACGCTGCGACTCGGCTGAGGAAACGAATGAACGTCTCGATGCCCCGGTAGAAGTTGGGCAGATGCATCTTCTCGTTGGGCGCGTGAAGGTTGTCGTCGGGCAAACCGAAGCCGAGAAGCAGGCTGTCGGAGCCGAGGACATCCTGGACCAGCCCGACGATCGGGATCGTGCCACCCGTGCGCGTGAGCACGGGCTTCTTTCCCCACACATCCTGGAGCGCCTGGCTGGCGGCCCGGACCGGAAGCGAGTCGCGGTCTACGATCGCCGGAGAGCTATGGGCCAGATCTTCCAGCTCCCACGTCACCGTCGGAGGCATATGCGCTTTCAGGTACGTCTCCATCGAGGCGCGAATTTCGGCAGGCGTTTGGTCCGGCACCAATCGCATCGAGATCTTGGCCATGGCGCGAGCGGGCAGGACCGTTTTCGAGCCTTTGCCGGTGAATCCCGAGAGCAGCCCGTTGACATCGAAGGTCGGCCGCCCAGCGACGCGCTCGCTCGGGGTGAAGCCCTCCTCGCCGAAGAGCTTGGGGGCGCCCGTCTGGGACAGCCACCAGGCGTCATCCGGCGGCTGGGCGGCAATCTCTACACGCTCTTCCTTCGACAGCGGGCGAACGTGATCATAGAAACCTGGAAGCGTCACTCGTCCGTGCGCGTCGCGCATGCCCGCCACTGCCTGGCACAGGGCGACCGCGGCGTTGTCCACGGCGCCGCCGAACATGCCGGAGTGGAGGTCGCCCGCCGCGCCTTGCACCCTCAGTTCGAAGTAGGCCAGGCCGCGGACGCCGTAGGTGATGGAAGGGAGGTCGGGCGCCAGGATGGACGAATCGGTGTTGAGGCAGAAATCGCAGCGGAACCGCTCGCGTTCGGCTTCGAGAAACACTTTCAGGTTGGGCGATCCGACTTCCTCCTCTCCCTCAATCAGGAATCGGAGATTGACGGGGAGACCGCCGGAATGCTGCCAGGCCTCCACGGCCTGGAGCAGGGCCATGAGCTGGGCCTTCATGTCCGAGGCGCCGCGGCCGAACAGATCGTCGCCACGCTGCACCGGATCGAACGGATCGGTCTTCCACAGGTCCAGCGGATCGACGGGCTGGACGTCGTAGTGGCCGTAGGCCAGGACCATCGGCCGTCCGGGTACGTGCTTGGTTTCCCCGAAGACGACCGGATGACCCTTGGTCGGTAGAACGGCGACGTTCTGCATCCCGAGCGACCGCAGGCGTTCAGCAATCCATTCCGCCGCGCGCAACACGTCCGCCTTCGATTCGGGGAGGGTCGAAATCGACGGGATTCGGATCAGTTCCTTGAGGGACTCCAGGGCCTGCGGTTGATGGCTGTTGGCGTATTCGAGGGCGGGCTTCAAGTCGCTCATGGGCTCCTTCCCAATTCAGGATTCGTGTTCGATGGAACGGCTGATCGCCGCCAGCGAGACATCATAACGGTAGGCCGTGTGGAAATGGCCGTCGTCGAACTCCTCATAGGTGTGACGAATGCCGAGGGCCTCCAGCCGTCGGTGCATCAGCCGAGAGCCGACGAGCATGTTGTACTCATCCACGCGGCCGCAGTCGAGGTAGACGAGGTCGAGCGAGCGCAGGGCATCGGGGCTCGCGTCCACTCGTGTGATGGGGTCATGTTCCTTCCAGCGAGACCAGACCTCATGCAGGACTTCCCCCGTTTCCAAATCTACGGGGAGATCGAAACCAAATCGGGAGCTGGGGTTGGGAGAGTAGCTGGCGGAGAGCGCCAGGATCTCCATGACATCAAAGAAAGCCGCATGGTGGGGGCGAACGCCGACGGGATCTCGAAAGGCGCGTTCGAGGTCGACCTGGGCGGCGGCGCGAGCGAAGCGCGCCAGGGTGGGGCCGTAGCATGCCTCGAAGTACTTGTCGCCGGAATGATCGGCCACGAGGCCGAACACCGAAGGATGGTCCATGGCGGCACGGATGGCCCCAAAGCCGCCCGACGACTTGCCAACGATGGCGCGAGCGGAGCGATGGGGGATCGTGCGCAGGTTGTCATCGGCCCAGCGAACGATCTCGAGGAGATAGTCCTGGTATTGGCCGGTCGCCCCCGAATTGAGGTACTGGGATCCTCCCAGGCGGGTGTAGGCGTCCGGCAAGACCACGACCATGGGCCGGATACGTCCCTCCGCCAGCAGGCGGTCCATTCGCTGCTGGAGGTTCTCCTCCCAGGCATCGAACTGCAGGAAGCTCACGCCGGTCTTGCTGAAACCCGCCAGAAGGTACGCGACAGGGAAGCGCCCTCGTCCATCGTCGTAGCCGGCAGGCAAGTAGACCCACAGGCGGCGCGTGGTGGGATCGCCGAGGGCGTTGCCGGCAAGGGCCCGGCAGGGGAATTCGAAGGAGTCGATCCTGGAAGCGGGCACGTTGGCAGTCGGATTATATCGTCCGAGCCCGAGACAGCGCGGCCGCGATGGAGGGGCGAGGGATTCTATGGTAGCCTCGTCGCCGGAGAGTGGGAAATGGGTGAGGGGCTGGCGCGGTCCGACGAACGTCGCGTCTATGGTGACATCCTCGAGGCTGTCGGTCGAACCCCGCTTGTCCGTCTGAACAAGGTCGCCCGCGGACTCCCCTGCCCGCTGTACGCCAAATTGGAACTGTTCAACCCCGGCGGATCGGTCAAGGACCGCATCGGACATCCCATCCTTGAAGCCTACGAACGCGAAGGCCAATTGCGTCCCGGTGGGACAGTCGTCGAGGCGACCTCGGGCAACACCGGGGTAGGCCTGGCGATCGCCTGCGCGGTCAAAGGGTACCAGGCCATCTTTGTCATGCCGGACAAGATGAGCCTGGAGAAGGTGCGTTTGCTGCGCGCCTTTGGCGCGCGGGTCATCATCACTCCGACGGCTGTGGCCCCGGACGACCCACGCTCGTACTACTCCGTGGCGCGACGCGTCGTCGCAGAGACCCCGAACGCCGTCCTAGCCAACCAGTACCACAACCCCGAGAATCCGGCCGCCCACTACCGCACGACCGCCCCCGAGATCTGGCAGCAGACGGAGGGCCGGGTCACCGACATCGTCGTGGCCATGGGCACGGGGGGCACGATCAGCGGCATCGCCCGTTGGATGAAGGATCAGGGACACCAGGTTCGCATCGTCGGTGTCGATCCGGTCGGCTCGATCCTGGCCGAGGCCTGGAAGCGGGGAGGATCGCCCGCCGGCTTGGAGGCCTTCCCATACAAAGTGGAGGGCATCGGCGAGGATTTCATTCCCTCAACCCTCGACCTTAGCCTCGTCGATGAGGTCGTGGTCGTGGACGACGCGCAGAGTTTCCTATGGACGCGGCGGCTGGTCCGAGAGGAAGGCATCTTCTGCGGCGGCTCGTCGGGTGCGGCACTGGCCGGGGCGGTGGCCTATGCCCGGGGTCTGGAGCCCGACCGTCTGGTCGTCGTCCTGCTTCCCGACTCCGGATCACGCTACCTTTCGAAGGTCTTCGACGACGACTGGATGCGGGAGCATGGCTTCCTCGAAACCGACCGACGCAAAGCCAGCGCGCTCCAGGTCATGCGCGCTCGCGGATTGCCCAGCCTGATCACGGCTTCGCCCGACGACGTCGTCGGAGATGTCATTGGGCGAATGCGCCAGCACGCGGTTTCGCAGCTGCCGGTTGTCGATTCGAGCGGCGGCCTCATCGGACTTGTGTCCGAGGTGGACTTGCTGCGACACCTGCTATCTTCCGGTGGGGAGTCTGCCGCGCGACTCCCGATCGAGGCGATCGTGGACGACGAGGTGCGCGCCGCGCCGGCGGATGCCCCGTTCGAGGAAGTCCTCCCCGAGGTTCTGACGTCGAAGGTCATCGTCCTGCTGGACGACGCCCGGCGACCGGTCGGGATCCTGACGATGATCGACGCCCTGGAGTACCTGGCTTCCGACGGGGCATGAAGGGCCTCCCGGATCTGCCGGAGCTGCGCATCGTGCCGGCGGATGCTCTCCGCCCGCACGAACATGCCGATGAGCGGCGGACTGGACCGCTGGCACAGGCGCTGCGCGCCGACGGTGTGCTCCGGAACCCCCCGGTCGTCCTTCCACTGGGGACCAAGCCGGAGCGCTATGTGGTTCTCGACGGCGCCAACCGAACGTCGGCGTTCCGGCGTCTGGGTCTGCGCGACGTGGTGGCCCAGGTCGTCCATCCCGATGACAGCCGAGTCCAAGTCGAAACGTGGAACCATGTTGTGTTGGACGTGGCGCCTGGAGAGTTGCGCAGCCGGCTCGAGGAGAATCCCGAGTTGGCCCTGGTGCCATCGGACGGCGAACGCGCCGCGTACGCCCTGAGCGCCGGCGGAACACTGGCCTATCTTGCGACGATCGACGATGTCTTCGAGGTCGTGTGTGAGACGGAACCGCTCGACGTGCGCCTGAACAACCTGCACCGTTTGGTGGCTTCGTACCTGGAGCGTGGACGCGTCGAGCGCTCGCGGGCCAGATCCGCCCGGGAGCTGAACGGGGTCTTCCCGGCGTTTGGCGGGCTTTTTGTGTTCCAGGGATTCGAAGTCGAGGACGTTGTGGCCGCGGCGGCCCAGGGACGGCTGCTTCCCTCCGGGTTGACGCGTTTCATCGTTTCACCGCGGGCGCTGCGGCTGAACTATCCACTGGAACGGCTGGAGGCGCAGGTGGATCCGGACGCCAAGCAGCGCGAGCTGGAGGCCTGGGTCCGAGAGCGAGTCGAGCAGCGCCGGGTCCGCTACTACGCGGAGGCGACGTTCCTGTTTGACGAGTAGCTGGCGGCGGGATTCAGGCCTGGCGCAACGCCTGTCTGAGGTCATCGATCAAGTCGCTGGCCGATTCGATACCTACCGAGAGGCGAATCAGCCCGGGATCGACGCTCAGTGGTGAGCCGGCGGTGGACAGGTGAGTCATCGCGGCAGGCACCTCGATGAGCGACTCGACGCCGCCGAGGGACTCGGCGAGAGTGAATAGGCGCGTCGCTTCAGCGACTCGGCGGGCGGCCTCGGCTCCCCCTTTCATCCGGAAAGACACCATTCCCCCGGGGTTCTTCATCTGCCTGCGAGCGAGATCGTGCTGCGGGTGGGAAGGTAGACCCGGGTAGAGTGTCTCGGCGATTGCCGGCTGGCCCGCCAGGAACTCCGCGACGGCCTGGGCGTTCTCGCCGTGGCGGTCCATGCGCACCGCCAGGGTCTTGATCCCCCGCAAGGTCAAGAAAGCGTCGAGTGGGCCGGGAATGGCGCCCACGGCGTTCTGCAGGAAGGCCAGGCGTTCACCCAGAGCGGCCTCGCGGACGACGATGGCGCCGCCGACAACGTCCGAGTGACCGCCCAGATACTTGGTGGTGGAGTGGATGACGAGGTCGGCGCCAAGCTCGATGGGACGCTGCAGGTACGGGGTGGCGAAGGTGTTGTCGACGCACACCCACGGGCGCGACGCATGACGGTGCGCGGCCGCGGCGGTCTGCTCCAGGTCGACGACGTGAAGCAATGGGTTGGTGGGACTCTCCAGCAAGACAAGCCGGGTTGCCGGTCGCAGGCTGGTGGTAAAGGTCGAGGGGTCGGCTGCTGGGAAGTAGCTTGTTTCGATGCCGAGAGGACCATACACGCGCTCGAGCAGGCGGTAGGTGCCGCCGTACAGGTCGCTCACTGCCAGGACGTGGTCGCCGGGTGACAGGAGATGGAAGACGGCGTCGAGCGCCGCCATACCGGATGCGAAGGCCAGGCCGCGAGCGCCGCCTTCGAGGTCGGCCAAGCAACTTTCGAGCGCGGTTCGGGTAGGGTTGGCGGTCCTCGAGTATTCGTAGCCCGTGGATTGTCCAACCGCCGCTTGCCTGTAGGTGGAGGTCTGGTAGATCGGGGTCA
>DATIFK010000064.1:0-12980 GCA_035455265.1 Anaerolineales bacterium | reverse complement strand
CGCTATCCCCACCCGACGGCGTGGGCGTCTTCGGTTTGGGTGTCTTGGTTGGTTTGGCCGTCTTGGTCGCGGTGCGCGTCGGCGGCCGCCGCGTCGGAGAAGACGTTGCGGTCGCTTCTGGTGTGTCCGTGGGCACAGGGGTGAACGTCGATGTCGGGGTGAAGGGCGCTGCGCCTTCGAAGTCGCGAGCGGTGGCAGTCGGGACGGGCTGGCTCATGGCCAGTTCCATCTCGGCGTTGTGCTGCTCGACCTCGGCATCGCTCATACCCATCGCCCGCATGGCATCCTCAACGATGGTCAATCGCAACGAGGCGATCCGAAGCGGCAGGCTGTCGGCGCCGTAGTCGACGGACAGGCGGGAAACCAGAAGGGGCGAGTAGGGCAACGGGCCGGCTGAGGCGACGTTCAGTTGCAGGGCCAGGACCACCCAGCCCAGCAGCAAGACCAGGAAGACCGCCACGGCGCCAATCAGCCAGCGTCGTCCGGGATGAGAACCCATGATTCCCGCCTTCTCCCCGCCGCGACTTCATGCTTGTGGCACGCGCCACAAACACGCACACGCGCCCGTACCCGGGTGCGTAAGCCAAGGCTACCCCGCTACTCGGGCAACCTCAAGCCACCCTTCCTTCCTACTGCGAGAAGGAAGGGTTGAGCGGGTCGGTTGTCTTGTCCCAGAATTCCTTGGGCATGCGCTCGAACAGGTGGACCGTGCGGCCAGTGACTTCGTGAATGACGACCGGCTTGGTCCGGCCCTTGACCTGGATCTGGCCGTAACGTCCAAAGACGAAATGGCTTCGGGCTGTTCCGAGCGCTCGATGAGTCGTTTCGCTGACAATCAGACGGCTGACTCCGCTGTCGCGGGCGACATCCTGAAGCTGTTCCGCCAGGGTGACCGTGTCGCCGATGAGCGTGTACTGCAGTCGGTCGCGCGTTCCCAGCCCGCCGGCCACGACTCGTCCCGTGGCGACACCGATGCTGATGTCGATCCGCTGATGGTCTTCGCCGTCTTCGTTGAGATCCCGGATGAGTTCGAGCAGTTCGACGCCCGCATGGGTCGCCTGGAGCGCGCTGACCGCTGGAGGCAGGGCCCGCGGCAGGATGCCAAAGTAGGCCAGCAGCTCATCGCCGTCGAAGCGGTCGACCACGCCTCCGTGCTGAGCAATGCGCGGCAGGGCCCCGGCCAGGAAGGCGTTGAGTGCCTCCAACATCCTCCCCGCCTCGGCGTCGTCCTCCCAGCCCGAGCGGTTCTGCAGGCCCACAAAGAGGATCGTCGCCCGCAGGATGTGAGGGCGTACGGCCTCGAGGTCTCCGACCATCGAACGTTGCAGCTGGTCGCGCACCTCCGGCGCCACGGCGCGGCCGAGCAGGTCGTGGTACATCAGCCCTTCGCGCAACCCCGCCACCATCCGGTTGAAGGTTCGCGCCAGCACGCCGATCTCGTCCGCGCCGCCCTCGGGTACGCGCGCCTCAAGGTCGCCGGTGGCCACCTGCGTCGACGCCGCGGCGATCGTTACCAGGGGACGGGTGATCGAGTTCGACACCAGCAGGCCGATCACCACGACCAGGATCAGCGCCAGCGCGCCGAAGAGTACGATCATCGACAGGTTGGTCGTGACCGGGATCGACCGCTCGAGAAGCGACACGCCCAGGACGCCCAGGCGCTCGTCTCCCTGGCGCGCCAGGAACGGGATCAACACTTCGCCGTACGGCTGACCCGACACGTCGATGCGCCGGACGGGGCTCTGGTTCGGCTGGGCCGCGGTGACCGTCGCCAGGACAGCCTCCGGCAGCGTCAGCGCCTCGGGCGCGTCTGGCTCGAGGGTGCTGCCGACCAAGACCCCGCTCCGGTCGTACACCGAGATGTTGGCCGCCGCGACTTCCTTCAACGTCACAGTCAGCGAGTCGACATACAACCCCACCAGGACCGCTCCCACCGTCCGGCCGTCGGCCTGCCGCAGGGGTCCACCGACGAAGAAGACGCGCACCGGCTGCCCCGAGACCTGAAGAGGCTCCAGGCCGGCGACCTTCTCCCCCTCCGTCCCTCCGCCGCCTCCCAATACCTCTTGAACGGCCGCCCACTGGGCGTAGAAGGTTTCCCCGCGCAGGGGCGTCTCGTACTCCCCCTGCGCGCCGCCGGGGATGTGGCGCATGGCGACCAGGCTCGTGCCGCCGGAGTCGACCACGACGACCATGTCCATCTCGGCGTTGACGACGACCGGCAGCACCAACTGCCGCAGGCCTTCGGCATCGCTGGCGGCGACGCCTTCCAACAGTCCGGTGGTGTTGGCCACCAGGCGCTCGACCTCGAGCAGGTCGCGCTCGACGCGCACGACCCCGTCGGCGGCCTGCTGGCCGCTATCGCCGAGAAGGAGCAGGAACCGTTCCTGCTCGCGCTCGGCGAAGAGTCGGTTGACCAGCAACGTGGCTCCCAGCCCGAGGACCAGTGCCAGGAGCATATAGGGCAGCGTGATCTTCCAGCGAAGGCTGAACGCCACCCGAGGCCGATTCGGAGGAACGCCCGCCTGCATCCGCGCTCCCGTCGCCGCCTAGCGAACGAAGAAGGACGCCACCAGCAACAGCACGACGAAAGTCCCGGCGATCACTCCAATGCGGCGCAGGTCGGAGCGGATGTGGCTGTAGTCGGGCTGGAAATCGGTGGAGGCCATCGATCGAGGGGCCGGTCTGGAGGCCATGCTGCGCGAGCGCTTGGTCACCTGTGCGTTTCCTTTCTGTGCGTGCGAACTAGCCGGCGTCCAATTCAGCGAAGACCACGATCCGCTGATCGTCCACCAGGTACGGGTAGCACGAGATCAGAACCACGGTCGGGCGGGCCGAAGGCGCCATGACGCTGACGTCCGTCGGCTCGACGATCTCCGTTCGGGTGACGCGGTACAGGAACTCGCGCGTCGCCGTTGTCAAGCGGATTTCATCGCCCGGTTTCAACCGGTCGAGGTCGCGGAAGAGCTCGCCGAAGATGTCATTGTGGGCCGAGAGGACCATCGTGCCCGCTTCACCGGGATTGGCCGTTCCGACATGCTGGGCGACACCCTTCTTCAGTTGTTCCCACCCATCCCCCTGGACGACGGGGGCGGAGCTGGGCCAAAGGACGGGCACGGCGATGGTGATGGCCTGCTCGGGGCCCTGCGTGGGCAGCGCCACTGCCGGCAGCGACTGGACCAGGGGCCTCAGGTTGGCAGGGATCTCCTCGTCGTTCGGACGGGCCCCGCCGGGAGAGGTCGGCGAGGTGTGACCCGAGGGCAGGACGACGGCGGAGATCAGCGCCGTCGGCAGCGGTGTCGGCCCCTCCAGCGCGGCCGCCACCTCCCGGTTCAACGTCTGCAGCGCCCCCAACCCGTTCCACAGGATCAGCGCCAGGCCAAGGACGGCGGCGACTTCGACCATCAGCAGCAACCGATTGAGGGCCACGCGCCGCGGCGAGGCGACCGCCTCGGCGACGCTCTCGCCGCCATTGCGCGCTTCGAGTGACCCCTCGTCGAGAGCCGGCTGCGCGCGCAGCGCGCGTCCCGTGGCGCGAAAACGTTCCAGCCGGGTCCGGCGAGCCTCAATACGCTTGCGCGCAAGGAGCTCTTCGAGTTCCCGAACGGACAACTCTCCGGCAGGTCGGCGCTCTGTCGCCATCGTCGTTCCGGCTCCCTCGATGCACGGAGAGTGCCGGACTCGGCGGATTATACCTGACGCTCAGCGCACGCCGGAAACCCGACGATTCTCGCACACCGTATAATCGCCTTCGTGATCCCTTCGCCTTCACCTCGACTGGCCGACGCGTACGCGCGGGCCCAAGGCGGCGTCCTGGCGGTGCCACGATCGGCGCCGGATGTCCTCATGGTCGGTGGGACCACGCGCCTGGATCTGATCCAGCGCATGTCGACCAACGACATGACCGGCATCGCCGAAGGAGAGACGCGCCCGACGGTGCTGACGACGGCCATTGGTCGCATCGTCGATCGAGTCACGGTCCTCGCGCTGGCCGATCGCTGGGCCGTGATCACCAGCCCGGGACGAGGCGAGGCGGTCCAGGCCTGGCTCGGGCGGCACATATTCTTCCAGGACGACGTGACGCTGGAAGCTGCGCCTTCCCTTCAGGCCTACTGGTTCCTCGCAGGGCCGGGAGCAGGCGAGGCGACCCGCTCATTGACCAGCAGTGCCAACTCGGCCCCGATCGAGCAGGCCCTATCGTTCCCCGGGGGACTTGCCTGGGCCGCTCAGCCTCCGGAACCGCTGGGCCTGCATCTTTTGATGCAATCCCCATCGGAGCTCCCAGCCGACGGGCCCTGGAATGCCGCCGTAAGTCCGGCCGACGCTGAAGCGGCCTATCAGGCGCTGCGCGTCGAGGCTGGGCATCCCGAATTCGGCCGCGACTTCGGCGAGGACGACATCCCGCTCGAGGTCGGCCTCACCTACGCCGTCAGCTTCACCAAGGGCTGCTATCTGGGGCAAGAGATCATTGCACGGATGGAAAGCCGAGCGCGTACCCCGCGTCGTCTTGTGGGGGCGCGTTTGCCGGCTCCGGTGGCCGCCCCGCTGGATTGGCCTGACGGCCGTCTGACCAGCGTAGCCCTATCGCCGCGGTTGGGCTGGATCGGGCTGGCCGTCGTCCGCCCCCAGGCACTCCAAGAGGACAACGCCGTCGGGGCACACCGAATCGAGTTGCTGGAGCTCCCGTTTCCTCGAAGCTAGTCGCCCCTTTCTGGGGGAAGGGGGAGTGGGAACGAGTTTCCCCCTCCCCTACTAGGCGGCGGGCGTCGGAGTCTTGATTCCGATGGCCCGCGCCGCCGCACGAGTGCCGCGGCGTTCCTCGCGGCCGGCGCCAAGTCGGAGGTATCAACGGTCCTTCCGTTTCTTGCCGTCCAAGAATCGTCTTGCGGAAGTCACGCCACTCGCGCTGCGGCGCCTTCGTCCCCGCTCTCATCACTCCGCCCCTGCGCCGCTCACCTGCACCGCACCCCGTTCGGGCGGACCGCAGGGCGCCGCAGGTGCAGGTGTGCGAGGGTGGGGACTAGGGGTCCTTAGGGGAATCGCCCGCCGTAGGCAATGGTGGAGATAGGGGAACAGGGGACGGTCCCCTCCGGCTATAATCGCCGGCGTGAGCTCGCCCTATCGCATCCTCTTCGTTTGTGCAGGCAACATCATCCGCAGTCCTCTGGCTGAGAATCTCTTCCGTCATCTCGCCGCTCAAGCGGGAATGAACGGACGTTTCGAGGCGGACTCGGCTGGGACAGGAAACTGGCACGCCGGCGAATCGCCCGACGCGCGCATGCGGCGAACCGCCTCCCGCCACGGCCTCATCTACGACGGCAGCGCCCGCCAGGTTCGCCTCAGCGACTTCGACCGCTACGACCTGATCGTCGCCATGGACACCGACAATCGCAGCGAGCTGGCGGCGCGGGCGCGTTCGCCCGAACAGCGCAAGAAGATCCGCCTGCTGCGGGATTTCGATGCGGCCTCGGGCCCCAACGCCTCCGTCCCGGACCCCTACTTCGGCGGGGACGAGGATTTCGAGGCGACCTATCGCGTGGTCGAAGCGGGCGTCGCCGGCCTGCTGAAGTCTCTCCGGGCCCGCAAGGCATGACGCTGCCCCCGGCGGTCGTGGACTGGTGCCGCCAGGCAGCGCACGGCGCGGTCACACGCCAGGAGTCTGTCGGCGGCGGCTGCATCAACCACGGAAGCCGCCTGTTCACCTCCGACGGGACGACCTACTTCCTCAAGACCAATTCCAAAGCACCCAAAGGTATGTTCGCAGCGGAGGCCCGCGGCCTTGAGGCCTTGCACGGCGCCGGTGGGCCGCGTGTCCCCGCCCCGCTGTTGTGGGCGGACGAGTTCCTGCTGCTCGAGGACCTGCCGCCGTCGACGCCCGTCGCGGACTTCTGGCCCGTGCTCGGCCGACGCTTGGCGCACTGGCACGATCACACCTCACCGCGGTTCGGTTTCGACCGGGACAACTTCATCGGAAGTACCCCCCAGCCCAATCCCTGGACCGAGGACGGGCATGCCTTCTTTGCCGAACACCGCCTCCTGTATCAGGCGCGCCTTGCCCGCGAGAAGAGCCTGCTGTCGCCCTCGGACCTGCATCGTGTCGAGTCCGTCGCCCGCCGGCTCGTGGACCTCGTCCCGCATCAGCCTGCCAGCTTGATCCACGGCGACCTGTGGTCCGGCAATGTGATCGCCGGCCCGGCCGGGGAGGCCTGCCTGATCGACCCGGCGGCACACTACGCCTGGGCAGAGGCCGAGCTGGGCATGACCGAGTTGTTTGGAGGATTCGACCCGTCCTTCTACGAAGGCTACGTCGAAGCACGCCCGCCTGCCCCTGGCTGGCGAGAGCGCCTCCCTGTGTACAACCTGTACCACCTGTTGAATCACGTCAATCTCTTCGGCGGAGGTTATCTGGCCGCCGTCCGCCGCATCCTCGATCGGTTTGCCTGAAAGGCGACCAGTGGAGACGACGTCATGACCTATCGGTATGCCATCCTTGGCTCGGGGCGTCAGGGGACCGCCGCCGCCTACGACATGGGCCGCTTTGGCGACGCCGAGGTGGTGTGGATGCTCGACAGCGATATCGCCCAGGCCGAGCGGGCGGTCGCACGCGTCAACGTCCTGCTCGGGAAACCCCTGGCGCGGCCCGCCGCGGCCGACGCCTCCGACCCCCACTCGATCGCTGGATGGCTTCGCCAGGAGAAGGTCACCGCCTTCCTCAGTGCCGTCCCATACTTCTTCAATCTCGGGTTGACGCACGCCGCCATCGAGGCGGGCGCCGGCATGACGGATCTCGGGGGCAACAGCGACGTCGTCTTCGGCCAGCTCGATCTCACCTCCGAGGCCGAAGCGGCAGGCATCACCGTCGTGCCCGACTGCGGACAGGTCCCCGGCATGGGCACCTCGCTCATCCTGTACGCTCTCGAGGCTCTCGACGAGCCGCGCGACGTCTTCATGTGGGACTGCGGGCTTCCGCAGAATCCCACGCCGCCGTGGAACTACCGCCTGACGTTCAGCATCGAGGGTCTGACGAACGAGTACTTCGGCGACTGCGTCTTCATCCGCGACGGCAAGACCGTGGGCGTGCCGGCCCTGGAGGAGCTGGAGGTCGTCGAGTTCCCGGCGCCGGTTGGCCGACTCGAGGCTTTCACGACGGCCGGCGGTCTCACGACCGCGGCGCGCACCTTCGCCGGGCGTTTGCGCACGCTCCAGAACAAGACCTTGCGCTATCCCGGGCACTACACACAGCTCAAGGTCATGCAACAGCTCGGCCTGCTCGAGCTCAAGCCGATCGAGGTCGACGGGCATCCGGTCATCCCCCGGCACGTCCTGCACACTTTGTGGGACCGGCAGATCCGGGCCGATGCCGAAACGCGTGACCTGATCCTGATTCGCATCCTGGCGCGCGGCCTGCACCAGGGCCGCCCGATGGACGTGTGGGTCGATCTGATGCACCTGTATGACGAAACCACCGGATTCACGGCGATGGAGCAAGGCACCGGCTGGCATGCCGCCATCCTGACCGAGGCGATCGCCCGTGGGACGACGCCCCGCGGCGTGATCCCGGTCGAGCGGGCGATGAGCGGCGCCACCTTCGTCGAGGAAGCGGCTCGCCGCGGCTTCGCCGTCCGGCGCGACGTCCGGCCCTCCGCCGACCCAGCCACGGGCCGCGAGAAGGCGCGGCCGTAGCGCGTGCGAACCCCCGTCGCCGCAGCGGCGGGCGTTGTATACTGATCGACGCGTTGGCCGGGCGGAGGATTCCCCGTCCCGCGGCCTGGCTTGCACCAACCTCTCCACGGAGCGCCGCATGCCCCCCAGCCGGAGGGTTCGCCTCGGCGGTTGGTTCTTCATACTGACGCCGGTGCTGGCCGTGCTGGCCGCGCTGCTGGTGGGCGCCGCCATGCTGCTGCTCCTCGGCGTCAACCCGGCCACGGCCTATGCCGCCATGGCCGAGGGCGCGTTCGGAAGCGCCAACTCGGTCGCTGACTCCGTCGTCAAAGCTACGCCCCTGCTGTTTGTCGGCGTCGGCATCTGCATCGCCTTCCGCGGCGGCATGACCAACATCGGCGGGGAAGGCCAGCTCGTCGTCGGTGCCCTGGCTGCAACCCTGGCGGCGCTCGCGCTGCCCGACTGGCCGGGATGGGCCATCATCCCGACCGGCCTGCTGCTCGGCTTTCTGGCCGGCGCGGTATGGGGCGGCATCCCCGGTGTGCTCAAGGCCTACCTCAACGTCAACGAAATCCTGTCGACGATCATGATGAACGCCATCGCCGTGCAAGGGCTCAACTTCCTGCTGCGCGGTCCGATCATGGACCCGATTCAGGTTCAGCAAGGGTCGTTCATCCCTCAGACGGCGCGCTTCTCCTTGGCCGCAGACTTGCCCCGTCTGGTCCCGACGCGATTGCACGCCGGCGTGATCGTCGCCGTCGCCTTCGCCCTCCTGGCGTGGCTGCTGCTATGGCGGACGACCATCGGTTACCGCATCCGCGCCGTCGGCCTCAACCCGCACGCCTCGCGCCGCGCCGGCATCCGCGTCGAGCGCTACGCCATGCTGGCGATGCTGCTCAGCGGGGCCCTGGCCGGGCTGGGCGGCGCGACGCAGGTGCTGGGTGTCAACCACCGCATGTTCACCGACGGCTCGGCCGCCGGCTTCACCGGCTCGGCCGGGTTCAATGGCATCGTGGCCGCCCTCTTCGGCCAGCTGCACCCGTTGGGGACGATCCCGGCCTCCTTCTTCTTCGGCGCGTTGCTCGTCGGCGCCAACAGCATGCAGCGCGCCGTCCAGGTCCCGTCGGCCCTGATCACGGCCCTGAACGGTCTGCTGGTCGTGTTCGTCGTGTCGAGCGAGTTGTGGCGCAGGCGCATGATCCAGCGCGAGCAAATGGCCTCCTCCCTCGAGAGCTCGACGGCGCCGCCGCTCGAGGCGCCCGAGGCCGCGGCGTGACGTCACAGGAGAGCGATACGTGGCCCTGCCGGGGATCGCGCTTCGCATCCTGGAGAGGACTTGGAGCTGGATGTGCCCGCCAGGGGCCGTTGGGCGAGTGGCTCATGAATCATCGCCTTTCCCAGGGCGAGGGTGAGGTTGATGCCTGCGCGACCGCCCTCACCCCTCCGCCTCTCCCTCCGGGAGAGGGGGCACAACCCGTCGCCCAACGAGCCATGGGCCGCGGACTATGCTGCAAGTCCCCGGCAGGGTCATAAGAAGGTGTTGAGGCTCGAGCTTGATTAGCGATTTGTTGACCCCCACCGTCTTGATGGGCATCGCCTACTCCGGCATCCGCCTGGCGACGCCCTATCTCTACGCCACCATCGGCGAGACGATCGGCCAGCTGAGCGGCGTCCTCAACCTGGGCGTCGAGGGCATGATGCTCTTGGGTGCCTACGCCGGTTTCTATGCCACGTTTCGCTCGGGCAATCCGTGGCTGGGCGTGCTGGCGGCGATCGCCGTCGGCCTGGTCCTGGGCCTGGTCAACGCCTTCGTCAGCGTCACCCTGAAGGCCGAGCAGGGCATCAGCGGCATCGGCATGTACCTGTTCGGCCTGGGGATGAGCGAGTTGTTATTCCAGGTCACGCTTGGAACCGTTGAGACCGTGCGCGGCTTCGCCCCCATTCGCATCCCGCTGCTGGGCCAGATCCCGGTGGTCGGCGACTTGCTCTTCAATCACAACGCCATGGTCTACGGCGCCTACCTGCTCGTCCCCCTGGCTTGGTTCGTCCTCAACCGGACCACCTGGGGATTGAAGATTCGCGCCGCCGGGCAGAACCCGGCCGCCGCCGACTCCCTCGGGGTTTCCATCGCCGGCGTGCGCTACGCCACCCTGACGCTCGGAGGCGTCTTGTCGTCGATCGCCGGGGCGTCGCTGTCGATCGCGCTGCTCAACGTCTTCCAGCAGAACCTGACGTCGGGCATGGGCTTCATCGCCGTTGCCCTGGTGTACTTCGGCGGTTGGAGGCCTCTCGGGGCGCTGGCCGGGTCGATGCTCTTCAGCACGGTGAACGCGCTGCAGAACTGGGTCCAGGTGCTGGGCCTGCCGATCCCGTCCGATTTCGCCGTGATGCTTCCCTACGTCCTGACGATCGTCGCTCTGGTGCTGTCGTTCAGCAAAGTGCGACCTCCCGCCGCTCTCACCAAGACCTTCGAGCGCGGCGAAAGTTGAGCCGGAGAGAGTCTCGGAGGAGGTGCCCAGCCATCGGAGGATTGTTGTATCCACCCGCGGTCGTATCCGGAATCCCTAAGGAGAGAAGGAAGATGAGAAAGCTGACCCTCGTGTCCACGCTGCTCCTGGCTGCCGCCCTGATCCTGGGCGCTTGCCAGCCGGCGGCGACGCCCACCCAGCCGCCCGCGCCGCTGCCGGAAGCAACGCAGCCGCCGGCGCCCGAGCCGACGGCTCCTCCGGCCGAGCCCTTCCGCGTAGCCGTCGTCATGCCCAGCGCCATCAACGACCTGGCTTTCAGCCAGAGCATGTACGACGCGCTGGTGGCGATCCAGAACGAGATGGGCGCCGACAACTTCGAGATCGCCTACTCGGAGAACATGTTCGTCATCGAAGACGCCGCGGCTGCCATCCGCGACTACGCCACCCAGGGCTTCGACCTGGTCATCGCCCACGGCTCGCAGTACGGCAGCTCACTGGTCGAGATCGCCCCCGACTTCCCTGACACGAGCTTCGCCTGGGGGACGACCCTCGACACGTTCACCGATCAGGGCATCACCAACGTCTTCGCCTATGAAGCCCGCTCGGAAGAGGGCGGCTACGTCAACGGCGTGATGGCCGCCTCGCTCTCGCAGAGCGGCATCATCGGCGTCATCGGACCGATCGAGACCGGCGACGCCAAACTCTACGTCGACGGCTTCACCGCCGGCGTCAAGGCGACCAACCCCAACGCCACGGTGAGCGCCATCTGGACCGGCTCGTTCAGCGACACGGCCCTCGCCTCGCAGGCAGCCCAGACTCACATCGACGCCGGTGCCGACGTCCTGACCGGCACAGCCCAGATGGTGGCCGGCGCCATCGGGGTGGCCAAGGACCAGGGCGTGCTGTGGTTCGGCACGCAGTCCGCTCAGACCTCCCTGGCGCCCGAGATCGTCGTCGCCAGCCAGGTCTATCACTTCGAGGTCGTCCTGAAGGAGATCGTCAACCTGATCCAGGGCGGCACCAAGGGCGGACAGTCATTCGCCATCAACCTGGCCAACGGCGGCGAGGTGATTGAGTACAACCCCGCCTACACCCTGCCGGCCGACGTGACGGCCGCGGCCGGGCAGGCCATCGACGGGATCAAGGACGGCTCCATCACGATCGAGCTGCCCGCGCAGTAGCGCTCTTCGCCATCAGGGCCGGGCCTGTGAGGCCCGGCCCTGATGGGCCCGACGCATCCCCCTGGGGGATCGCACCAGGCGTGCCTCGGGGGTCCGGAGCCAGCATGCCTACCCGCCTCTCCACCGTCGAACTGCGCGGCATCGTCAAACGCTTCCTGGGCGTCGTGGCCAATGACCGCGTCACCTTCGAGGTGCGCGCCGGCGAGGTCCATGCCCTGCTGGGCGAGAATGGCGCCGGCAAGACGACGCTGATGCGGATCCTTTACGGGCTCTACCAGCCGGATGAGGGCGAAATCCGCATCGACGGGCAGCCGGTCACGATTCACTCCCCGGCCGACTCGATCCGCCACGGCATCGGCATGGTCCACCAGCATTTCATGCTGGTGCCGACGCTGACCGTGGCGGAGAACGTCGCCCTCGGGCTGCCCTCCAGCCGAGGCGTCGTGCTCGACACCGACCGCGTGGCGCGCCGCATCGAAGAGCTGGCGCAGGCCTACGGTTTGCGGGTGGACCCGCGCGCCTTCGTCTGGCAGCTTTCCGTGGGCGAACAGCAACGCGTCGAGATCCTCAAAGCGCTTTACCGCGGCGCGGCGGCCCTCATCCTGGATGAACCCACGGCGGTGCTGACGCCGCAGGAAGTCGATGAGTTGTTCGGCACGCTGCGCCGGATGGCGGCCGAGGGCCATGCCTTGATCTTCATCAGCCACAAGCTGCACGAAGTGCTGGCCATCAGCGACCGAGTGACGGTGCTGCGCGACGGACACGTCGTCCAGACGCTCGTGACCAAGACCACTACCCGCCCGGAGCTCGCCCGCCTGATGGTCGGACGCGAAGTCCTGCTGCGCGTCGACCGGCCGCCGGTCGAGCTCGGCCCGGTGCGTCTGCGCTTGGAAGACATCGTCGTGATGGGTGACCGCGGCCTGGCGGCCGTGCGCGGGGCCGGTCTGGAAGTACGCCAGGGCGAGATCCTCGGCCTGGCGGGCGTCTCCGGCAACGGGCAGCGCGAGCTGGCCGATGCCATCGCCGGCCTGCGCAAGACGACACAGGGCCGCATCCTGGTGGACGGCCTCGACGTCACGGGTTGGAACCCGGGCCGGCTCATCGACCACGGCCTGGCCTACATCCCCGAGGAGAGGATGCGGGATGGCGTGATCAAGGAGCTCAGCGTCGAGGAGAACCTGATGGCCGAGGATCACGGCCGCTCGCCCTACGCTCGCGGGATCTTCTTGGACTTCCACCGCATTGCCAGCCACTGCGACGACCTGATCCAAGGTTACGAGATCAAGACGCCGTCGCGTTCTACGCCGCTGCGCAACCTTTCCGGGGGCAACATCCAGAAGCTCATCCTGGCGCGCGAACTCTCGCGCCAGCCCGTCGTGCTGATCGCCGCCCAGCCCACGCGCGGGGTGGATATCGGCAGCACGGAGTACATCCATCGCCGATTGGTCGAGCAGCGGACCCGCGGCACGGCGACCCTGCTCATTTCCGAGGACCTGGACGAGATCCGCAACCTGTCCGACCGCATCGCTGTGATGTACGAAGGGCGCATCATGGGCGTCGTCGGCCGCGAAGAGGCGACCGTCGAACAGCTCGGCCTGATGATGGCCGGCGTGGCGCAAGCGGCGTAGGCAAGAACCCCCACCCCCGCCCCTCCCCCTTTCAGGGGGAGGGG
>DATIFK010000063.1:0-4511 GCA_035455265.1 Anaerolineales bacterium | reverse complement strand
GTGCTAGCATGCCCGGCTTGGGCCGTTCCAACGGACGCGCCGGCCCAAGAGGTTGAGGAGGTTCTCATGCCAACTCTGCGGTTGCGCACCATCGGGCTCTCGGTCCTGGCGCTCGTCGCCATGACCCTGGCCGCGTGCACGCGCTCCGCCTCCACGCCGCCGAGCACCGGCGGTGCCGGCGCGCAAACCCCCAGCGCCCTGACCGGTCAACAGGCCACCATGGAAGCGGTCCGCTCGGCCCTGCTGACACAAACGGCTCAGGCTCAGCCGGGCGGGGCCGCCACTGCGACGCCGACGCGCGCCGCCGGCCAAGGCGCTTCGCCGACGCCGGGCGTGGCCGTCGGCACTCCGGTGGTCACCGTCGTTGGCACGAGCGTATCCCAGGTCACCCCCTTCGCCAGTCCGACGCCCGGAAAGCCGGACACCTACACGCTGCACGAGGGCGAGTTCCCGTACTGCCTGGCGCGCCGCTTCAATGTCAACCCGGATGATTTGCTGGCGGTCAACGGCCTGGCGAACGACACGATCGTTTCGCCCGGCCAGACACTGCGCATCCCGGACGGCTCGACCTTCCCGGGGCCGCGCGCCCTGCTATCGCATCCCACCAACTACTCCGTCAAGGGCGGTGACACCGTTTACTTCATCGCCTGCGCTTTCGGCGACGTCGATCCGATGGCCATCGCCGCCGCCAATGGGATCAGTTCTCCGTACACCCTCACGCCGGGCTCGGTCATCAAGATTCCGTAGCCCCGAGGCGAGGCACCGACCTGCGGCGGGGTTGGCTGAGGCCATCCCCGCCGCTTCTTCATTCCGAGGTGGCGTATGTCCGTCGAGGTCCTGCATTCGGAAACCGTCTACCACGGCCGGGCGTTCGATGTCCGGCGCGAACGCGTGCGCCTGGCCAGCGGTCATGCGGCCGACTTCGACATCGTCGCTCATCCGGGCGCGGTCACGATGGTGCCGGTCGATCGCGAGGGCTACGTCTGGATGGTTCGGCAGTATCGCCATTCTGCGGCACAGACGCTGCTGGAGTTCCCGGCCGGGACGCTCGAGCCCGGGGAGGATCCGCGCGTCTGCGCCGAGCGGGAATGCCGGGAGGAGATCGGGATGGCCCCCGGCCGCCTGACCGCTCTGGGTGAATGCTTCCTGGCTCCCGGATACTCGACCGAGTACATGTACTTCTATCTGGCCGAGGATCTCTCATCGGCCCCGCTCACAGCCGATCAGGACGAAGATCTCCGCGTTGAGCGCATCCCGGCTGCCAAGCTGGCGGAGCGCGTCGCCTCGGGAGAACTGCGTGACGCCAAGTCCCTGGCGGCCTTGTATCTGGCCCGGGACTGGTTGACCTGACCCGGCCCACGCCTCGTCCGCGCAGGGCGAAGGTATACTCGGGTCGAGCGATCGGAGGTCGCCATGTCGAAGCCGCCCAACGAGGCTGTGTGGCGCGCTCTCTGGACGGGTGAACCTCCCCTCCCCACGCATCGCAAGCGTCGGATCTACATCCACATCCCGTCCGAACCAAGATGTCGGATCTGCCTGGCGCCCTTCCGCGGCCCGGGCGGCTGGCTCATGCGTCTGCTCGGCAGCCGACCTTCTGCCAAGAACCCGAACTATTGCTCCATATGCGAAGAAACCGCCCGGACCTATCCGGGAGGCGCCGAGGTAGAGCTCGCCCTGCTCTTCGCCGACCTGCGTGGCTCGACCTCGCTGGCGGAGCAGATGTCGCCGCTCGAGTTCAAGCACAAGATCGACGCCTTCTACGCTGCGGCGACGGAGACTCTGATCGACGCCGACGCCTTCATCGACAAGCTGGTTGGCGATCAGGTGGTGGGCCTGTTCATGCGCGGAATGGCCGGTGAGGACTATCCCCAGAAGGCTATTCGAGCTGCCAGGAACCTCGTCCGCCTCGTTGCCCAGAAGGCGGGGCTGCCGGTCGGAGCCGGTGTGCATGTGGGCACCGCCTACGTGGGGACGGTCGAAGGCACGTCCGGGGTCGAGCGGGATATCGCCGCCGTTGGGGACGTCGTGAACACGACGGCCCGCCTGGCCTCGGCCGCGGGCCCCGGCGAGGTGCTCATCAGCGACGAGGCGGTCGCGGCGGCGTCCTTCGACGTGAGCGGCCTGGAGGCGCGCCAGCTGGCCCTGAAAGGCAAGTCACAACCCTTCTCTGTTCACGTTCTGCCGGTCGCCCGCGCCTAGATAGAGACGACACCGGCCCGGCTTGAGCTGGCGGGCCAAGGAGGCCCTGGACGGGCGCGCCGGGGGGATGGTATACTGGCCCCGCCGCGCCGCCCCGTAAGCCCGGGCGGCCGGTTGTATGGAAATCCCCGGCCAGGTGAGTCGAATGCCCGAACTGATGAAGACTGTCGAGGTCCAGCCGAACGGCGCGATCCCCGAGATGCATCCGGGCGACGCCGTCAGCGTGCACGTGCGGATCAAGGAAGGCGATCGCGAGCGCGTCCAGGAATTCCGCGGGACGATCATTCGCCTGCGCAAAGGCGGCAACAACGCCAACTTCACCGTACGACGCCTGGCGTCCCACGGCGTCGGAGTGGAGAGAACCTTCCTGTTGCGGTCGCCTCGGATCGAGAAGGTCGAGGTCCAGCGCCAGGCCCACGTACGCCGAGCCCAGCTGTACTACCTGCGCGATCGCACCGGCAAGGGTGCCCGCCTCGAAGAGCGCCGCAAGGAGTAACCGACTTCCTCCCTCAGGAAATGATGCAGCCGAAAGGCTGCATCTTGTTTTGAGGGGCTGGAGGTTGGTGGTTGGTGATTCGTGATTCGCGATTGGTGATTGGTCACGGACAACCGATGACTGACGACTGACGACTCATGACCGACCCCTGACGACTGCACTTGACCCCCTCCCCGTCCCGGGGTAGTCTACCGGCCATGACCCAAGGTCCTATCGGCCTCTTCGATTCGGGAGTCGGTGGCCTGTCGATCGTGCGCGAAGTGCGCCGCCTCCTTCCGCAAGAGGACTTGTGGTTCGTGGGCGATCAAGGGCACGTGCCTTACGGCTCACGCTCGCTCGACGAAGTGCGCGCGTTCTCCCGGTCCATCACCCAGTTCCTCCTTTCGCAACGGGCCCGTATGGTCGTGGTGGCCTGCAACACAGCCTCGGCTGCCGCCCTGCAATCGCTGCGACAGGAGTTTCCTGAGATCCCCTTCGTCGGGATGGAGCCGGCCGTGAAGCCGGCGGCCGAGACCTCGAGCTCGGGAGTCGTCGGGGTGCTGGCCACGCCGGCCACGTTCCAGGGAGCGTTGTTCGCCTCTGTGGTCGAGCGGTTCGCCACCGGCGTTCGCGTGCTGCAGCAGACCGTCCCCGGATTGGTGGAACGGGTCGAAGCCGGCGATCTGGACGGAGACGAGACCCGCCGGCTGCTCGAAGGCGCGGTTCGGCCGCTGCTGGCCCAAGGCGCGGACACCATCGTCCTTGCTTGCACGCACTATCCTTTCGTGATCCCACTGCTCCGATCCATCGTCGGAGATACAGTCCAGGTGATCGACCCCTCGCCGGCGATTGCCCGCCAGGTGAAACGCGTCCTGACCGAGCGCGCAGCTGAGGCCGGCGCGGCCGGGCGCGGGCAAGCCGTCATTGGGACCACCGGGGACGCGAATCGACTCCGCGGTTGGGTCACTCAGGTGCTGGGGGATTTCGCCCGCGTCGTTCCGCTGCAATGGAAAGGTGACACTCTAGTAGGAAGTGGTCCGTGATGGGTGGTCAGTGGCCTGCAACCGCCGCTGACCACTGACCAACCCCGGAACGATACCGAGACCGTGTCACCACCGACCACTAGCTCTTCCGAGGCTTGCAGGTCGTGGCCACACTCTACGTAGACATCTTCCACACCAACGACATGCACGGCCGGGTCGAGGCCATGGCGCGGCTCAGGTCGTATGTGACAAGGCAATCCGCCGAGCTGAAGGGTCGCGGGCACACCGTCCTCTTCTGGGACGCCGGCGACGCCCTCGACCGCCGCTACCCTGCCTGTTCCTTGACCAAAGGCGCCGCCATGGCCCCTGTCTTGAACGCCATGGGCTATGGCCTGATGACCATGGGCAACGACATCCTGTTGACCTTCGGCCCGCAGGCCATGGCCGATCTCGTGGCGCGGCTTACCTTCCCGGTCCTGGCGGCGAACGCCCGCGACGGCGACTCGCCTCCCGTGGCCGGGCTTCAGGAGATCTCCATCGTGCCCCTTCCCGGCGGCCTGCGTCTCGGCGTGCTCGGGCTCACGGCGCCTTGGAGCGGCCTGTATGAGGCCTTCGGGCTGCACTTCCCAGATCCGTACCAGCTCGCGCGAGGCTGTGTCGGGCGCCTGCAGGCCGATGGAGCTGCCACCATCGTGGCCCTTTCCCATCTTGGCCTGGCTGATGACTTGCGTCTGGCGGAGGAAGTCCCCGGCCTCCATGTCATCATTGGCGCGCACTCCCATGACGTCCTGTCCATGGGACTCGTCCACCATGGAGTGCTGATCTCTCAGGCAGGCTCCTTCGCTGAGCGGGTG
>DATIFK010000062.1:0-2599 GCA_035455265.1 Anaerolineales bacterium | reverse complement strand
CATCAGGCGGCCATGCAGAAGACGGCAAGAAGATCGATGCGCCATCAATATAGATGATGGGACAGCCAGAGGCAAGAATGTTCGTGTTTCGTTCATGCAGTTTTGTTCATGCAGGATGAAGGGGCCGCTGATGGGGAAAATCTCAGGCAGCGGGCCCTGCGACGGCGCACGGCCCAGGTGCCGGCCTGCCGGAATTTCACGGAAGCCGAAAAGGAGCAGGAGATGAAGCGATCCAGGATTGCAGCCCTTGTTGCGGCATTGACCGCGATATTGATGCTGGCCCCTCTCGCGGACGCACGGCCGGCGGCGGAGGTCAACGCCGCCGTGGACCGTGTCCTCGCCCAGTTCGTCGCGAAGGTCAAAGGCGGGCAGCAGTTGCTGACGACCGCCAAGGGGGTGCTGGTCTTCCCCGACGTCATCAAGGCCGGTGCCGGGATCGGCGCCGAGTTCGGTGAAGGGGCCCTACGGGTGAGCGGCCGCACGGTTGCCTACTACAGCTTCGCGTCGGCCTCCGTCGGACTGCAGTTGGGCGTTCAGAAGAAGGACATCATCATCGTCTTCCTGCAGGATGCCGCCCTGGCTCGCTTCCGCGCCAGGGGCCCGAATGAAGGCTGGCAGGTCGGCGTGGACGGGTCCGTGGTCATGGTCAACGTCGGAGCGGCGGCCTCGATCGACTCCGAGAAGCTGAACCAGCCGATCGTGGGCTTCGTCGTGGGGCAGAAGGGCCTCATGTACAACCTGACCCTCGAGGGTTCGAAGATCACCAGGATCAACAAGTAGCCCTACGCGCAAGGCGTCACGCGCAGGGCCCTTTCAGCAGCGACACGGCCCGGGAGTAGCCGCCCGGGCCGTGTCGCATCCCCGCCTATCGATACCCTGTGCATCCCCCGAGTCCCAGCGCCCCCTGCAGGTGTTCGTGACTCAGCAGGGTTGGACCAACTCGGGCCGGACCGAGTTGCGTTCGGTACCGTCCTACATCGGGGGCATGGGCGGACCGGCCGGCGTCTTCTCTTCCTCCGGCTTCTCCACCACCATCGCCTCCGTCGTCAGCAGCAGCGCCGCGATGCTGGCGGCGTTCTGCAGGGCCGAGCGCACGACCTTGGCCGGATCGACGATCCCGGACTTGGCCATGTCCTCGAACTTGCCGGACAGTACGTTGTACCCCACGCCCGGCTTCTCGGTCTTCAATTTCTCGACGATGAGCCAGCCCTCCTGACCTGCGTTCAGGGCCAGCTGGCGGGCCGGTTCGAGCAGGGCTTTGGTGACCAGCCCCACCCCGATCTTCTCATCGCCTTCCGACTCGATCTTCTCGAGCGCCCTCCCGGCCTGGACCAGCGCGCTCCCGCCGCCGGCAACGATCCCCTCTTCGACGGCCGAGCGGGTCGCCCGGAGCGCGTCCTCGGTCCGCGTCTTCCGGTACTTGAGCTCGGCCTCGCTCGGCGCGCCAACCTTGACAACGGCGACGCCGCCGGACAGCTTGCCCAGACGCTCCTGGAGCTTCTCCCGATCGTAGTCGGAGTCAGTTTCGTCGATCTGCTTGCGGAGTTGGCCGACCCGCTTCTCGATCTTGTCCTTCTCGCCGGCGCCGTCCACGATGATGGTCTCTTCCTTCCGGATCCGCACCTGCCGGGCCCGGCCAAGCATCTGCACGGTGGCGTTCTCCAGCTTGAGCCCGACCTCTTCAGAGATCACCTGACCGCCGGTGAGGACGGCGATGTCCTCCAGGATGGCCTTGCGGCGCTCGCCGAAGGCTGGCGCCTTGACTGCGACGGCGTTGAGCGTCCCGCGCAACTTGTTGACGACCAGCGTCGCCAGGGCCTCGCCCTCGAGATCCTCCGCGATGACCATGATCGGCCGGCCGAGCTGGGCGATCTTCTCGAGCACCGGCAGGAGGTCTTTCACCGCCGAGATCTTCTTGTCGGTGATGAGGATGAACGGATCTTCCAGCACCGCTTCCATCTTCTCGGGGTCCGTGACGAAGTACGCGGAGATGTATCCCTTGTCGAACATCATCCCCTCGACGACTTCCACCGTGGTCTCGATCCCCTTGCTCTCCTCCACGGTGATGACGCCGTCTTTGCCGACCTTGTCCATGGCATCGGCGATGATAGCGCCGATGGCGGGGTCGTTCGCCGAGATGCTGGCCACCGATTGGATGGCGTCCTTCGTCTCGACGGTCTTGGCCGACTTCCGGATCTCCTCTACCACCATCGCCACGGCCTTGTCGATGCCGCGCTTGAGGGCCATCGGGTTGCTGCCCGCGGCAACCATACGCAGGCCGTCCCGGATCAGCGCCTGCGCCAGGACGGTAGCGGTCGTCGTGCCGTCACCGGCCACGTCCTCGGTCTTGGTCGCCACCTCGCGCACGAGCTGCGCGCCGGCATTCTCGAACGGATCTTCGAGCTCGATCTCCTTGGCCACCGGCACGCCGTCGTGGGTGATCGTGGGGGAACCGAATTTCTTCTCCAGTACCACGTTGCGGCCTTTCGGGCCGAGCGTGATCTTCACGGCGTCGGCGAGCTTGTTGACGCCGCGCTCCATGGCCCGTCGGGCCGTCTCGTCATACGCCAGCAGCTTAGGCACCGCCCGTCACCTCCGT
>DATIFK010000061.1:0-5781 GCA_035455265.1 Anaerolineales bacterium | reverse complement strand
CTGTTCCCGGCGCAGGCGGCGATCGGCAAGATGAAGTTCGACGACTGGCGCGAGCGCTACCGGCCCGAGAAATCGTGGGAGTACGGAGAACCGGCTAAGGAAGCCGCGGCGAAGCGAGGAGAGTTCATTCCGTATTGATCCGAACGCCCCTGATGTCATTGCGAGGCTGCCATCAGTCAGCCAAAGCACCGTTCGTGCGGGACGGCAATCTCATCCCTTCCCCTCGAAGACACCTCGCGGACGAAGACGGGCTGTCCCAACGGGATGAGATTGGGAGACCCATTCCGCTCCCGAGGGGGTTCGCCATGACGATGGCTATGGCACGGGCGCGAGGGCGCGAACACTGAAGGCCGGCCGCGGAAAGCGGAACTTGGAGGCATAACGTGGCAAAGAAACGCGTCGGCTTCATCGGCCTGGGCCTGATGGGCCGTCCGATGTCCACCAACCTGGCACGCGCCGGGTACCCGCTGACGGTTTTCGATCTGATTCCGGAAAAGACCGCGCCCTTGGCCGAGCTGGGGGCGACGGCAGCGACGTCGGCCCGCCAAGCGGCCGAGGCCAGCGACATTGTCATCACGTCGCTCAACGATGCACCCGCCGTCGACCGCGCCGTGTCCGGCCCCGAAGGTCTCCTCGCCGGCGCGCGACCGGGCCTCGTTTGGGTCGACATGAGCACGATCGGACCCGAAGAGGCGAAGGGTTTCGCCGCCCGCGCCGGGGAGCGAGGCGTCCACAAGTTGGAAGCCCCCGTGTACGGCAGCACCGGCAACGCCGCCGACGGGAGCCTCGGCTTGATGGTAGGCGGCGACGAGTCCGTCCTGGAGGCGAACCGGGATGTGCTGAGCGTTCTCGGGAAGCACATCTTCTATCTGGGCCCGGCCGGCTCCGGCGCGACCGCCAAGCTGGCGTGCAACCTGATGGTCGCGGCTCAGGTGTTCTCGATGGCCGAGGCCATGGTCCTGGCGACCAAGGGGGGTATTGCGCGGGACAAGATGGGCGAGATCATCGCCGCCAGCGGCTTCGTCTCCGCCCTGATCACGCGCAAGATTCCCAACATGGTTTCCGGCGACTACCGGCCGGCCTTCTCGGTGAAGAACCTTCACAAGGACTTGGAGCTCATGGTCCGGGCGGCCCATCGGCAAGGGATGGCGCTGCCGATGACGGCCGTGATGCATCAGATGTACTGCGCCGCCATGGCGGCAGGGCTTGCCGATGAGGATTTCGCCGCCATCTTCAAGGTCATGGGCGGCTTGGCGGGGATGAGACAGTAGCCAGTCTCCAGTGGCCAGTTTCCAGTTGGGACAACACCGGCCACTGGTGACTGGTGCTGGTAACTGGAAACCGCAGGCTGACGGCTGGAGGCTGAGAGCTGGAGGCTGGAAGATGGCGAAGCGAGTCGGTTTCATCGGACTGGGCCTGATGGGCGCGCCCATGGCGGCCAACGTCGCCAAGGCCGGATTCCCGTTGACGGTCTACAACCGCTCGTCGGGAAAGGCGGATGGGCTGCGCGCCGCCGGAGCCGCCGTGGCGGGTTCGCCGCGCGAACTCGCCGGCCGAAGCGACGTCGTCGTCACCATGCTGACCGACGCCGCCGCCGTGGAGGAGGTGCTGCGCGGCGACGAGGGGCTGCTGGCCGGAGGCCGGCCCGGCTCGGTGCTGATCGACATGAGCACGGTTTCGCCGGACCAGAGCCGTTCGATGGCGATCGAAATCGGCGTGCGCGGCTGGAAGAAGCTGGAGGCGCCGGTGTTCGGCAGCACCGGCCCGGCGAAAGACGGCACGCTCGGCATCATGGTCGGCGGGGATGAGTCCCTGCTGGAAGAACACCGCGACCTGCTTCAGGCGATGGGGAGCCGCATCTTCTACATGGGGCGAATGGGCGCCGGGACGGTCACCAAGCTGGCGTTCAACCTGATGGCCGCGGCGCAATTCCAATCGTTGGCCGAGGCCATGGCGCTGGCGGCCCAGGGCGGCGTGGCGACCGAGAAGCTGGGGGAGTTGATCGCCGTGACTCCGGTGATCTCCGACCTGCTCCGGAGAAAGATCGCCAACATTGTCGGCGACAACTACGCCCCGGCCTTCCCTCTGAAACACCTCCATAAGGATCTCGGCCTGATGGTGGACACCGGCCACTCGCTGGGCGTGCCGCTGCCCTCCACCGGGGCGATTCATGAGACCTACACCGCCGCCCGTTCCAGAGGCTTTGCCGACCTGGATGGCATCGCGGTCTACTGCCTCTTGGCTGAATGGTCGGGCTCCATGGAAAGGAGGAAGGTTCCGTGAAGGACGTGCAGTACTACGCACCCGACACGCTGAAGGACGCCCTGCGGTTGTTGGGGAAGCATGGGGCGCGCATACGTGTGCTCGCCGGGGGGACGGACCTGGTGCGCAATATGAATCTCGAATTCACCGTCCCCGACAACATCCTGTGGATCGGTAAGCTGGGGCTCGAGTACATCCGGCGCGACGAGGGTCTGCTGCACATCGGAGCGGCGACCCGCATGCAAACCGCCGGCGCTTCGAAGCTCCTGCAGGACAAGGCCACCGCTTTGGCCCAGGCTGCCGGCAAGATGGCGGCGCCGCCGGTGCGATCGCTAGCCACCCTGGGCGGCAACATCTGCAACGCCTCTCCGGCGGCCGATTCGGTCTGCGCCATGATCGCCCTCGGGGCCGAGATCGTCCTGACCAGCGCGCGCGGCTCACGCGTGGTCGCCCTGGACAAGTTCTTCACCGGACCGGGCAAGACCGTGATGAAACCTGGCGAGATGTTGACCGAGATACGCATCCGGCCCACGGCGAAAGGCGAAGGTTCGGCCTATGCCAAAGTGGGCCGCCGCCAGGCATTGACGCTGGCGGTGCTCAACGCCGCGGCCCGGGTTCGCCTCGACGGTCATGGCGCCTGCGCCGATGTCCGCATCGCCATTGGTGCGGCGGCGCCGACGCCGGTGCGGGCTGTCAGGGCCGAAGCGTTGCTGCGCGGCCAACCGTTCACCCACGAGGCCATCGCCCGCGCGGCCGAACAAGCGGTCGCCGAGATCCATCCCATCGATGACGTCCATGGGACGGCCTGGTACCGGCGCAAGCTGACGCGCGTCCTGGTCGCCCGCGTGCTGGCCCGAGCCGGCGGCCTAGGCGAAGGGGCATAGACCATGACCACCCTCACGATCCACTTCAAGCTCAACGGGAAGCGAGTGTCGGCCGAGGCGCCGGTCCAGACCAATCTGCTCAAGCTTCTGCGCGAGCACCTGGGAGTCACCAGCCCGAAGTTCGGCTGCGAGCAGGGCAACTGCGGAGCCTGCACGGTCTGGCTCGATGGCGAGCCGGTCAACTCCTGCATGGTGCTGGCGGCCACGGTTGAAGGCCGACAGGTCACTACGCTGGAGGGGCTGGGAACGCCCGAGAAGCCGCACCCGCTGCAGCAAGCCATCACCGAGCATTACGGGTCGCAGTGCGGCTACTGCACGCCCGGCATGATCATGTCGGCGGCGGCCCTGCTCGAGCGCAATCCCGATCCGACGAGGGACGAGGTGGTCAATGCCATCGTCGGCAACGTGTGCCGCTGCACCGGCTACAACAAGATCGTCGAGTCGGTGCTGGCGGCGGCGAAGACGCGGTAGGGAGGGTAGCGACATGGCAGACACCCGGTACGTCGGCAAGCGCCTCCCCCGCTACGACGGCATGCAGCACGCAACCGGCAAGACGCGCTACGTCGGCGACATCCAACTCCCCGGCCAACTGTACGTCCAGGCCTGGAGGTCGCCGGTGGCCTCGGCCGTGATCCGCTCCATCGACGTCTCCAAGGCAAAGAAGCTGCCCGGGGTCGCGGCGGTCATCACGGGCAAGGACGTTCCCGTCAACGTCTTCGGCGGCGAACAACCCGTCCTCGCCGACAAAGAGATCCGTTACATCGGGCAGGAAGTCGTGGCGGTGGCCGCCGAAGATCTGGACGCGGCCCGAGAGGCCGTCGGGCGCGTGCGCGTGGAACTCGAGGAACGCGAGCCGGTCCTGGATCCGCTGAAGGCGATGGAGCCAGGGGCCCGCAAGGTCCGCCCCGAAGGGAACCTGATGACCTTCGGCGAACGCGACCACTGCCAGATCCGCAAGGGGGACGTCGAGGAGGGGTTCGGCCGGGCCGAACACATCGTCGAGACGTACTTCCGGACGCAGGCGCAGGAGCATTCGCCGATCGAGACCCAGGGGAGCATCGCCCAGACCGACTCGATGGGGCGCACCCACATCCACACCGTCACCCAGGCAGTCTTCTTCAACCAGGGCACTATCGCAGCCATCCTGGGCAAGCCCCAGGCTTCGGTGCACATGATCGGCGGGATCCTCGGCGGCGGCTTCGGCTCCAAGAACGATCCTCACGCCGATCATATCTGTGCCGTGCTTTCGCTCTACACGGGGGGCCGGCCGGTGAAGTGGATCTGGACCCGCGAGGAGGAGTTCGTCGCCTCGACGCACCGAGGCGCGACCCATATCTGGTTCAAGGACGGCGTGGCGAAGGACGGCCGCATCCTGGCGCGCAAGATCAAGATGGTCCGCGACGGCGGCGCCTACCCCTCGACCAACGACTACGTCATCCGCAAGGCCTCCTACGGAATCGCCGGGCCGTACAACATCCCCAACGTGTGGATCGACTCCTACGCCGTCTTCACCAACAAGCGCCCGACCTCGTCGATGCGCGGCTTCGGGCTGTTCCAGTCGGCCTTCGCCTGGGACGTGCAGATGGAGCGCATCGCCGAAGCCGTCGGGGTCGACTCCTTGCGGCTGCGTTTCCTCAACGCCATCCGCGACGGGGACACCTCCGCTACCCGGGCGGTGCAGTGGCACTGCGGCCTGATCGAGGTGATGCAGACGGCGGCGAAGCGGGCCGGGCTTCGGCTCGACCAGGATCTGCTGGCGATGTCGTCCAAGACGGGATCGAATGGAGGGGCGCATGGCTAAGAAACGCGGCAAGGGCATCGCCGCCATCTGGTACTCGACCGGCATGAGCGGGGGCGGAGACCCGAGCCAGGTGGTCGTCAAGATGCGTCCGGACGGGAGCGTCGATGTGCTCATCGGCAGCGTCGACATTGGCCAGGGCGCCCGCACCGTCGTGCGGCAGATCGCCGCGCAGGAGCTCGGAGTCCCGATCGACAAGGTGAACGTGACGGCGGTCGACAGCGACAGCAGCCCGCTGGACACGGGCACCTTCGCCAGCCGGGTGACTCACCAGACCGGCAACGCCACCCTGCTGGCGGCGCGCGAAGCGCGCCAGGTGCTCTTCGAGGTCGCCGGCGCGCAGCTCGGCGTTCAGCCCGATCAACTCGAGGCCAAGGACGACAAGATTCTGGTACGCGGCTTCCCCGAGCAGGCCATCCCGATCGGCGACGTGGCGGGCCGGGCCACCTGGGACGAACGGCGAATCATCGCCGGCCGCGGCGCCTATGGCTGGCCGGTGGCCACCGTCGATCCGGACACGGGCGAGGGCGAGCCTCTCCACAACATGGCCTACGGAGCCACCGTCGCCGAGGTGGAAGTCGACACCGAGACCGGCGAGGTCAAGGTCCTGAAGCTGGTCAGCGCCTACGACTGCGGCAAGGCCATCAACCCGATGCTGGTGGAGGGGCAGATCGACGGCGGGGCCGCCATGGGGCTGGGGTCGGCTCTGATGGAAGAGCTGCATCCCTATTACCCGACACTGGATCACTATCCAACCGGGTTCTTCTCCTACATGATCCCCACGGCCAAGGACCTTCCCGAGCTGGACGCGGTCATCGTGGAGATGGGCTCGAAGAC
>DATIFK010000060.1:0-5924 GCA_035455265.1 Anaerolineales bacterium | reverse complement strand
TCCTTTGCACGATGCGGAAGTTCTCGGTGAAGCCGTAGCCCAGGATCACCGCCAGAAGAACGCCGGATAACGCGCCGACGGCGAGATGCGGGCCGCGGGTCCGCAGCGCCACCGTCCCGACCATGGTGCCGTCGTCGCGCGACAGGCGGAGGCGAAGAAGGGGCAGCAGGTTGACCGCCCCGGCGAGCAGCAGGCCGGCGAAGATGGTCGCCGGGTGACGCAGGAAGCGGATGAAGGCCAGGTTCTCGTTGTAGATGGAGCGGTCGAGAAGCTGAAGGACCTGGGGGGTGCCGACGAAGGTTTGCAGCCATCCACCCAGAACCAGGAGAACCGCAGGGAGGCATGCCGCCAACCCGATCCAGGCTGCGGCCCGGCGCGTCGATCGCGACCAAGCATCCATAGATGCATCTCCCTTCACCTGCCCCCCGCGAACTGTCCAGCGATCGAGCAGGAGCAGCCAAATGACATACAGGATCTCAGCCGCGGCACGGAGGTTTGATGTGGGGTGGCGCGGCCCGTCGGCCAGCTGACCTTCGGCGAGATCGCCCAGGATGGCTTCCGCCATCTCGGAGTCGGTGAGGCGGCCGAGCCATCGCTCCGCCCAGTGCCACAACAGAGGTTCCTGGCTCATGAAGTTTCGGCGGCGGCCATGGCCGCCCAGGCCGACTCGGTCACACGACGGGTCTGGCGCAAGGCGCGCAGTCCCTTGGCCGTCAGCGTGTAGAAGCGTTTGCGGCGGCCTCCGCGAACCGGGGTCGGCGCGCCGGCTGAGGCGCTCAGCAGACCTTGGCGCACCAGGCGTTCGAGCGGCACGTAGACCGCCCCGACCGAAAAGGGCCGTCCCGCCACTCGCGCCAACCGGCTTCGGATCGGCACGCCGTAAGCGCCGTCGCCCAGCTCGCCGACGACCAGGAGCAGCAGCTCTTCGGTGCGGGACAACAGGTCGGCACGTCTTGGGCTTGGCATTTCTTCTACATTATAAAGGATATCCGCCGGGAGTCAAACCCGAGCCTCGCGTCCGTGTCGGATGCGAGGCGGGTGATACAATCGCCCCCAGGGCCGTTAGCTCAACGGCAGAGCAGGTGCCTTTTAAGCACAAGGTTGGAGGTTCGAATCCTCCACGGCCCACTTCGCTCCCCGTCCTCACTCCCCGGAGAGACCATGCCGCCCCACGATCCGCACTCCTACACCGACCTGGCCCAGGCGCGCATCGAGCACATCGCCTTCCGCTTCGAGATCGACTTCGCGGCGCGCCGATTGCTCGGCCGGGCGACCTATCGCCTCGACCGGCCGTGCCGCGGGCCGCTCGATCTGGATACGCGCGGGCTCGACCTCCTCGGCGCCCACAGCGGCGGTTCTGAGCTGCATTGGGATTTGGCGCCGGACGAACCGATCCTCGGGCAACGGATGCGACTACGCAATCTCGCCGGCCGGCGAGAGTTCGAGATCGAATTCCGCACCCGCCCGGACGCCGGCGCGCTTCAGTGGCTGACACCCGAACAGACCGGCGGCCGCCGGCATCCTTACCTCTTCACCCAATGCCAGCCCATCCACGCCCGCACCGTCTTCCCGTGTCAGGATTCCCCTTCGGTTCGCTTCACCTTCGATGCCGACATTGCCGCTCCGCAGCCCCTGGTCGTCGTCATGGCCGCCGCTGCTCTCGGCTCCGAGCCCGAAGGTCGCGCCCGACGTTTCCGCTTCCGCATGCCACAGCCGATCCCGTCCTATCTGTTCGCCCTGGCCGCCGGCGACATCGTCCGGCGCGATCTCGGGCCGCGCACGGCGGTCTACACCGAGCCGCGGCTCGCCGACGCCGCCGCCTGGGAGTTCGCCCAGACGGAGCAGATGCTGGCGGAAGGTGAACGGCTCTACGGCCCCTACGATTGGGATCGCTACGACATGATCGTCATGCCGCCGTCGTTCCCCTACGGCGGGATGGAGAACCCCCGCCTGACCTTCCTCACACCGACGATCCTGGCCGGCGATCGCTCGTTGGTGAATCTGATCGCCCACGAGCTGGCCCATTCCTGGACCGGCAACCTGGTCACCAACGCCACCTGGGAGGATTTCTGGCTCAATGAGGGATGGACGACCTACGCCGAGCGCCGCATCATCGAGGCGCTCGAGGGGACGGACAGCGCCAACCTGCGCGCCCTGACGGGCCGCAATACGATGTTCCACGCCATGCGGCTCTTCGGCATGGAAGCACAACCCACCCGCCTCAAGTTCTCACAGAAGGGCATCGACCCGGAAAGCGTCGTCTCCTACGTTCCCTACGAGAAGGGCTACTCGTTCCTGGTCCGGCTCGAACAGGTCGTCGGACGCGCCGCCTTCGACCGCTTCGTCCGCCAATACATCGCCGACCACCGTTTCCAGTCGCTCACGACCGAGGCTTTCGTGGTCTACCTGCGCCGCAAGCTTCCGGCGGCGGCCAAGGCCGTCGATCTGAAGACCTGGCTCTATGGGCCCGGTTTCCCCGACGATGCTCCCCCCTTCCCGTCGCGCCAGGCCGATGCCGTGTCCGAGTGCCTGTTCGATTACCAGGAATACGGGCGCCTACCCACTCGCAAGCAGACGAGCGGCTGGACGACCGAGCAGACCTACTTCTTTCTTCAGATGCTCCCGCGCACGATGCCCCGAGACGACTGCCGGGCTCTGGACAAGACCTTCGACATGCCACACAGCCGCATCGCCGTCAACTTGTCCAACTTCTACGAGATCTCCATTCGCTGCGGCTATCAGGAGATCCTGCCCCGCGTCGATGCGCTGCTCAGCACCGTCGGGCGCATGTTCGTCGTCATGCCGGTATTCCGCGCCCTGGCGACGACGCCGTGGTCGCGCTCCCGCGCCCGGCCGATGTTCGAGCGCTACCGTGACCGGCATCACCCCATCACGGCCTCGGCCATGGAGGCCATTCTGAAGCGGGAAGGGTTGTAGCCCGTTTCCGCCCGCAGCCCAGACCGGTCTCGGTGGGCCTTGTCGCCTCGCGCTGTCGTCGGTCTCGTCGCCGCGCGATCAGCTGCTGAACAGACCCATCCGGTTTCCGGAGGGATCCAGGAACAGGGCGTAATGCCCTTCCCCGCCGATCGAGGTCTTCCCCAGGATCGTCTTGCCCCCATGCGACACGATCTCCTTCAGCTTCGCGTCAATGTCGTCGACCTGGATGTACGGGATGATCTCCCCCGCCTTGTGATCCTTGTCGATGACGTTGAAGCCACCCCCCGGGCCGGGCTTGGCCTCGAAGGTCATGTAGTCGCTCCCCTGGTAAGCCTCGCAGGTCCATCCGAACACGTCGCTGTAGAACTTCCCGGCATCCTTGGAATCGACGGCCGACAGCTCGATGTGGACGATCGGGTGGGCAACCATTGCTCCTCCTGGGCGTGTCGGGTACAATAGCACATCCGTTCTAGGTTGTCAAGACGACTTAGCGGCCCTCGCCGCGAGCCCGAACCCAGGCAACGCGATGCTACAATCCGCACCTTCCTCACCATGAGCTTCCTGCGCGCTCTTCGCCATCGGTCGTTCGCCCTGATGTGGACGGGCCAGACGGTGTCCCGTCTTGGCGACAGCGTCTATCGCATCGCGCTGTCGTGGTGGGTCCTCGAGGAAACCGGCTCGGCCACGGCCATGAGCATGGTGCTGGTCGTCAGCTTCCTGCCGATGCTGTTGTTCCTTCTTGTCGGCGGCGTCGTGGTCGACCGGCTGCCGCGTTTCCGCATCTTGTTCGTCTCCGACATCGTCAACGGATTCGTCGTCGGGGGCGTGGCTCTGTTGGCGGCCGCCGGGCGCCTCGAGATCTGGCACGTCTACGTCGCCAGCGCGGTCTTCGGTTTGGCCGATGCCTTCTTCTATCCGGCCTACATTGCCTCGGTTCCTCAGATTGTCCCGGCCGACGTCCTCCCGAGCGCCAATTCGCTGTCGGGGCTGAGCTTCCAGATCTCGGGCGTCGTCGGGCCGGCCATCGGCGCCACCCTGGTCGCCCTGGGCGGGACGCCGGCTGCGTTTGGTCTCGACGGCCTGTCCTTCTTCGTCTCGGCCGCCTGTATGGCTCCGCTCCTTCGGATCGCCGTCCCCCGAACGGAGGGGACCTCCGGAGGCAGCCCGCTGCGCGACCTGCGCGACGGGCTGGCGGAAGTGACGGCGCGCACCTGGCTGTGGTTGTCCATCGCCTTCTTCGGCCTGGCCAACGTCGTCGACTCCGGCCCGCGCAACGTGGCGATGCCGTTCCTGATTCACGACCACCTGGGACTCGACGTCAGCGCCCTCGGCGCCGTGACCTCGTCGGCGATGGCGGGCCAGGTGCTCGCCGCGGTTGTCGTCGGCCGCTACCACCGGCTGCGCCGCCGCGGGCTTCTGCTCTACGGCGGTGAGATCGTCATGGGTGCGATGTTGATCCTTTACGGTCTGCTCCCCACCCTGCCCGGACTGATGGCGGCTGCTTTCGTTTTCGGCGCCGCCATCTCCACCGGCAGCCTGGTGTGGACCAACACGCTCCAGGAAATGGTTCCGCAGGAACGGCTGGGACGAGTGTCGAGCATCGATGCCGTCGGCTCCTTCGTCTTCTTGCCGCTGGGATTCGCCTTCGCCGGGATCCTGACCGAACGGGTCGGCCCGGCCACCGTCTTCCTGATCGGCGGGAGCCTGGTGGTGATCCTGTCCATCGGCATGCTCCTGGTGCCTTCCATTCGACGGCTGGACTGAAGAAGGAGTCATCAGTCATCAGGTGTCAGCCATGAGTTGTCAGTGGACGGGTATCGACCTGATGAAGGACGAACGTAGGCGAACTCGCATGGTTGGCCGAGGGCGAATGGCCTGCGGAGAATTGCGGATAGCGGATAGCGGACGGCGGATAGCGGACGACCGATGACGGATGACTCTCCGTTGACGTTTCATCCGGTCACCCCCTCGCGGCTGCCCGACCTAAGGCGATTCGCGGCGGAGCACGGGAAGTTCGGCTGGTGTTCCTGCATGCGCTGGCGCATGACCAGCACGGAATTCCATGCCTCGACTCGAGCCGGTCGTGCGTCGAATCTCAGGGCTATGGTCGCCGCCGGTACACCCGTCGGGGTCCTGGCATACCGCGGGGATGACCCGGTCGGTTGGTGCTCGATCGCACCTCGTGAGACCTACCAGGGCCTGGAGCGTTCCCGCGCCCTGCCCCGCCTCGACGACCAACCCGTCTGGTCGGTAGTCTGCTTCTTCGTGGATCGTCGCGAACGGCGTTCTGGGATCACCCTCGGGCTGCTGAGGGCCGCCGTGGCCTACGCCCAATCCCTCGGGGCCGGGATCATCGAGGCCTACCCCGTGGAGCCGGGGGCGCGCCTGTACACGTACATGGGCTCGCCATCCACCTTCCGCAAAGCCGGCTTCCGGGACGTCACCCCGCGCGGTCAGGCCCGCCGTGTCATGAGGTACCCGAGCGGCGTGGCCGCGAAGCGCCAACGGCGAAGCCGCTGACGACTTCGCGGACCGATCTCGGACTTGTCCTCCCGACGAGGCTGGTTTAGAGTGAACCGGGGGGAGCCGAACCCCGACCCGAGTAGGAACAAGATCGCCTGAGGTGATGCATGCACCGGCGAACCGTCCTCATGGTTTGCGTGTCCATATTGATCGCGGCCTCGATCGCCTGCGGCACCGTGACGACCCCGCAGCCTTCAGGCGCTCCCACCCTCACTCCCCGCGAGCCTGTGCCTGCCACCGGCGTCGGCCCGGATGAACCGGTGTCCGTCTCCGGACGAATCCCATTCACCTCGCCGTTCTTCCTGCAGGGCAACGCCGAACCCTTCGTCTTGCTCGAGGACGAGTCCGGCTTTGTGGCGCGCAACCGTGAGTTCGTCTTCCCCTTGGAGGGGCAGGCCATCGGCCCGGTCGAGAAGGTGGACGATCAGACATTGCGCTACACGCTGCCGCTGCCTTCGGCGCCT
>DATIFK010000059.1:0-30229 GCA_035455265.1 Anaerolineales bacterium | reverse complement strand
GCGTCATGAGTTCTGGCGCATCTGGGGATTCGTGGCGTTGTTGGGGCTGGTGTGCCGGAACGCGTCCGCGTGGTTCGTGGAGCCGCTTTCGGTGAGGCAGCTGGTTTCGTGGGCGCTGTTGATCGCATCGGGTGTGGTGGCGGTGGCCGGTGCGCGTCAGCTTCGCGCGCAGGGGAGTCCCGCGACCGGGATCGAGCCGACAACGGCGCTGGTGACGGAGGGGATCTACGCCCAGGTGCGGCACCCGTTGTACCTGTCGCTCTTGCTGTTGGCGGCCGGAATCTGGCTGAAAGATGTGGCCTGGGGGGCGAGCGGGTGGGCCGTGGCCGCCGCGGCGGCGATCCTGGCGACGGCCTGGGTGGAGGAGGGGGAGTTGGTGGCCCAGTTCGGGGAGGCGTACCGGGCCTATCGACGGCGCGTTCGGGCGTTCATCCCTGGGGTCGTCTGAGCCAGCGCCCGAAGCCGCGGTCAGCGGCATTTGTGCCTTGACAGGGTCAGCCGGGGGTGGGTATACTCTGGGTGCAGAGAAAGCGGTCTAGCCCGCCTGGCGGGAAGACCCAGTCAAGTGAACGACGACAGGGGCGTCAGAGACCCGGGCCTCCCCTGACCTAGCAAGGTTAGCAGTTGGCCTGTGCGGTCTGCACCTGGCCGATGCGCGCACGAAGGGCATCGGCGTTTCTGCGTCTGTTTCTTGACGGCGTGGGAACGGGGTGGTAGCATCGCCCTGTTGTGACGCTCGCACCTTAACAACTGAAGAGTGACAGGAAGCCTGGAACGCTTGTGTCCAGTCAATCTCCTGACTCGAAAGCGTCTTCGGACGTTGGAAAGTCCTTACGGAGAGTTTGATCCTGGCTCAGGATGAACGCTGGCGGCGTGCCTAATACATGCAAGTCGAACGAGGCGACCTTTGTAGCAATACAGGGGTCGTCCTAGTGGCGAATGGGTGAGTAACACGTAGGCGACCTGCCCCGAAGAGGGGGATAACAGTCCGAAAGGACTGCTAATACCCCGTATCCTCCGGGGGGTTAGAGGCCCCCGGCGGAAAGCTGCGCGCAAGCGTGGCGCTTTGGGAGGGGCCTGCGGCCCATCAGCTTGTTGGTAGGGTAACGGCCTACCAAGGCGACGACGGGTAGGGGGCCTGAGAGGGTGGTCCCCCACACTGGCACTGAAACACGGGCCAGACACCTACGGGTGGCAGCAGTAGGGAATATTGCACAATGGGCGAAAGCCTGATGCAGCAACGCCGCGTGCGCGATGAAGGCCTTCGGGTCGTAAAGCGCTTTTCGGGGGGATGAGGAAGGACAGTACCCCCGGAATAAGTCTCGGCTAACTACGTGCCAGCAGCCGCGGTAAAACGTAGGAGGCTAGCGTTATCCGGATTCACTGGGCGTAAAGCGCGTGTAGGCGGTCCGGTAAGTCGGGCGTGAAATCTCTTGGCTCAACTGGGAGAGGCCGTCCGAAACTACCGGACTTGAGGGCAGTAGAGGGAGGTGGAATTCCGGGTGTAGCGGTGAAATGCGTAGATATCCGGAGGAACACCTGTGGCGAAAGCGGCCTCCTGGACTGCCCCTGACGCTCAGACGCGAAAGCTAGGGGAGCGAACGGGATTAGAAACCCCGGTAGTCCTAGCTGTAAACGATGCGGACTTGGTGTTGGTGGCTTAAACTCCATCCGTGCCGAAGCTAACGCGATAAGTCCGCCGCCTGGGGACTACGGCCGCAAGGTTAAAACTCAAAGGAATTGACGGGGGCCCGCACAAGCAGCGGAGCGTGTGGTTCAATTCGAGGCTACGCGAAGAACCTTACCAGGGCTTGACATGCACGTAGTAGGGATCCGAAAGGTGACCGACCCTTCGGGGAGCGTGCACAGGTGCTGCATGGCTGTCGTCAGCTCGTGTCGTGAGATGTCCGGTTAAGTCCGGTAACGAGCGCAACCCCTGTCGCGTGTTACATGTGTCACGCGGGACTGCCGGTATCAAACCGGAGGAAGGTGGGGATGACGTCAAGTCAGCATGGCCTTTATGTCCTGGGCTACACACACGCTACAATGGCCGGTACAATGGGTCGCAAAGCCGCGAGGCGGAGCCAATCCTAAAAAGCCGGTCTCAGTTCGGATCGTAGGCTGCAACCCGCCTGCGTGAAGTCGGAGTTGCTAGTAACCGCAGGACAGCTATACTGCGGTGAATACGTTCCCGGGCCTTGTACACACCGCCCGTCACGTCATGGGAGCTGGCAACACCTGAAGTCGGTGACCCAACCGCAAGGAGGGAGCCGCCGAAGGTGGGGCTGGTGACTGGGACGAAGTCGTAACAAGGTAGCTGTACCGGAAGGTGCGGCTGGATCACCTCCTTTCTAAAGGGAGCTTGAGTCTCGGCCTGCGGGTCGGGGCTCGATCTCCGCAAGTCGTCTCCACGGTGTGGAGGCGCCTGGATGCAGCGTCGGGTTTCCTGTCACTTCTCAGTTGTTGAGGTTGGGCGTCGGGCGCGGGCCTTTAGCTCAGGTGGTTAGAGCGTTCCTCTGATAAGGGAAAGGTCTCAGGTTCGAATCCTGAAAGGCCCACCTGGGGAAGTCGTCAGTCCTCAGTCGAGAGTTGTCGGTGGGCAGCGTTCACAATTGAGGCTATCCTCGGCGAGTGGTCAGACTGGAAACGGGCGACGGGCGACTGGCAGCTCGAAGGGGATGTAGCTCAGCTGGGAGAGCGCTGCTTTTGCAAAGCAGAGGTCAGGGGTTCGAATCCCCTCATCTCCACTGGTGGTGAGCGGACGAGCTTGAGAACGACGACGCGAGCACGGACAGGCTAGATCGATACGGCGACATCGTTCACCGGTCACGGCGGCCCGGCGATGTGCCGGGCCGATTTGTCGACCGGGCTTGATCGCTGAGGCGGGCCCCTCCACTCGAGGGGCCGGCCTGAGCGGCCAAGCAGGGTCGAGGCCGCCGCCCCTCCTGGGGGCGCCGCAATAGCGCGGGCACCTTAACAACTGAATAGCAGGCATCTGAAGAGCGTCAATTTCTCCGCATCACGTGTCTAAGCTACAAAGAGCGCACGGTGGATGCCTTGGCGCCAAGTGCCGATGAAGGGCGTGGAACACTGCGATAAGCCTCGGGGAGCCGTGTGCAGGCGTCGATCCGGGGATGCCCGAATGGGGAAACCCGGCGCCGGGACGCAAGTCTCCGGCGTCATCTCGCGGCTGAATCCATAGGCCGGGAGAAGGGAACCTGGGGAACTGAAACATCTAAGTACCCAGTGGAAAAGAAAGGATTCCGCTAGTAGTGGCGAGCGAACGCGGAACAGCCCAAACCGATCCAGCTTGCTGGGTCGGGGTTGTAGGACCGGCGTATGGGAGGCCGGGCGGCTAGCCGAATGGTGTTGAAAAGCCTACCGCAGAGGGTGCCAGTCCCGTAGGCGAAAGCCGGCCGACTCCCGCCGAGTTCCTGAGTACCACCGGGCACGCTAATCCGGTGGGAAGCTGGGGAGCCCACTCTCCAAGGCTAAATACACTTGGCGACCGATAGTGAACAAGTACCGCGAGGGAAAGGTGAAAAGCACCCCAGTTAGGGGAGTGAAATAGAACCTGAAACCGTGCGCTTACAAGCAGTCGAAGGGCTGATGGCGGGTCGGTGTCCCCCCGAAAGGGGGTGACGCGCCGCTCGGCCTGACGGCGTGCCTCTTGGAGAATGAGCCTGCGAGTTAATCTCTGTGGCCAGGTTAAGGGAGTTACACCCGAAGCCGTAGCGAAAGCGAGTCCGAACAGGGCGTCGAGTCGCAGGGATTAGACACGAAACCGGGTGATCTACCCATGGCCAGGGTGAAGCGAGGCTAATCCCTCGTGGAGGCCCGAACCCTTCAATGTTACAAAATTGTGGGATGAGCTGTGGGTAGAGGTGATATGCCAAACGAACTCGGAGATAGCTTGTTCTCCCCGAAATAGCTTTAGGGCTAGCGTCACGCGTTCAGTTCCGGAGGTAGAGCACTGGATGGGCTAGGGGGCTTATCGCTTACCGAACCCAACCAAACTCCGAATGCCGGAACTCCACAACGTGGCAGTCGGACGGCGGGAGATGAGTTTCGTCGTCGAGAGGGAAACAGCCCAGACCATCGGCTAAGGTCCTTCAGTCTGAGCTAAGTGGAAAACGATGTGGGATTGCTCCGACAGCCAGGAGGTTGGCTTAGAAGCAGCCATCCTTGAAAGAGTGCGTAACAGCTCACTGGTCAAGCGATCCTGCGCGGATAATATAACGGGGCTCAAGCTCAGCACCGAAGCCATGGGTTTCCCTTCCCTGCGGGGGAGGGGAGCAGTAGGGGAGCGTTCGGTTCGCGCCGAAGGTCGACCGAAAGGACGGCTGGAGCGGACTGAAGCGAGAATGCAGGCATGAGTAGCGTACAACACGTGAGAACCGTGTTCGCCGTATGTCTGAGGTTTCCGACGGAAGGTCAATCCGCGTCGGGTTAGTCGGGCCTTAGCCGAGGCCGAAAGGCGTAGGTGATGGACATCCGGTCAACATTCCGGAACCACCTGGACGGAGCGAAGGGGTGACGCCGCGCGGTATGCCAGCCTGCGATTGGTCGTGCAGGTGCTAAGCGCGTAGGCGATGAGGTCCACTGGAAAATCCGTGGGCTGAGCCGAGGCGTGATGGCGTGGCCTTGAGCCGCAAGTGGCTGAGCCGTGTGGCCGAGAAAACCCTCGTAGCGTTGAAGTCCGGGTGCCCGTACCGCAAACCGACACCGGTAGACGGGTTGAATATACCCAGGCGAACGGGAGAACCCTCGTTAAGGAATTAGGCAACTTAGCCCCGTAACTTCGGGAGAAGGGGCGCCTCCCAGCGTGAAGCTTATCCAAGTCGAGCGCCGGGAGGCCGCAGTGAATGGGCTCTAGTGACTGGTTAACAAAACCACAGGTCTCTGCGAAGCCGCAAGGCGACGTATAGGGGCTGACGCCTGCCCAGTGCCGGAAGGTTAAAGGGAGAGGTTAGTCCCGCAAGGGACAAAGCTTTGAACTGAAGCCCCGGTGAACGGCGGCCGTAACTATAACGGTCCTAAGGTAGCGAAATTCCTTGTCGGGTAAGTTCCGACCCGCACGAACGGCGTAACAACTAGAGCACTGTCTCAACGAGGGACCCGGCGAAATTGAAGTAGTGGTGAAGATGCCATTTACCCGCTGCAGGACAAAAAGACCCCGTGGAGCTTTACTACATCTTGGCATTGAGTTCGGGCTTTGTCTGTCTAGCATAGGTGGGAGGCTGTGAAGCCGGGGCGTCAGCTTCGGTGGAGCCAACAGTGGAATACCACCCTGACGGAGTCTGCACCCTAACCCCTGACCGTCATCCGGCAGGGGGACCGTGCCAGGTGGGTAGTTTGACTGGGGCGGTCGCCTCCTAAAAGGTAACGGAGGCGCCCAAAGGTTCCCTCAGGCTGAATGGAAACCAGCCGTGGAGTGCAAAGGCACAAGGGAGCTTGACTGCAAGACCAACGCGTCGAGCAGAGACGAAAGTCGGGCTTAGTGATCCCACGGTACCGTGTGGAAGGGCCGTGGCTTACCGGACAAAAGCTACCCCGGGGATAACAGGCTGGTGAAGCCCAAGAGTTCACATCGACGGCTTCGCTCGGCACCTCGATGTCGGCTCATCGCATCCTGGGGCTGGATAAGGTCCCAAGGGTCGGGCTGTTCGCCCGTTAAAGCGGTACGTGAGCTGGGTTCAGACCGTCGTGAGACAGGTCGGTCTCTATCCGCAGTGGGCGCAAGGGACTTGCGGGGAGCTGCCCCTAGTACGAGAGGACCGGGGTGGACAGACCTCTGGTGTGCCAGTTGTCGTGCCAACGGCATCGCTGGGTAGCCACGTCTGGCAGAGATAACCGCTGAATGCATCTAAGTGGGAAACTCGCCCCAAGATCAGGTCCCTCACCGGGTTAACCGGGTAAGGCCGCAGGTAGACCACCTGCTACATAGGCGCTAGGTGTAAAGCCCGTAAGGGCTGAGCCAAAGCGTACTAATGGCCGAGGGCTTAGCCGTGGTGCGGAGAACTGGACGCTCTTCAAGAACAGTTGTCAGTCATCAGTCGTCAGTCATCAGTAAGGACTCCCGAGTCTTTGACTGAAGACTGATAACTGAGAACTGAGGACTCAAAACGGCCTGCTATTCAGTGAACGATCCTCTTGGTGATTGAAGCGGCGGGGGTACACCCGGTCCCATCCCGAACCCGGAAGTTAAGCCCGCCAGCGCCGATGGTACTTGGCTGGAGACGGCCTGGGAGAGTAGGTCATTGCCAAGGGGGTTGCCTCATCGACCTCGCGCCGGAAACGGCGCGAGGTTCGTTTTCCGCCGGCGCCAGCTGCCAGCCACGCGCCGGCCCTCGCTCGTTCTCTCCTCGCCGCAACGGTCCGAGGATCCCGACCGGGCCTCGGCCCCGACGACGCGCCGCCGCCTTATACTTGCGCGATAACGGGGGCGAACGCCTGCCCCCTTCGCGGACCAGGTGTTGCGACCGACATGACCTCGAACGACTCCCCCGCCGCTCCTCGCCCGCGGCGTTCGTGGCATCCGGCCCTCCCGATCGCGGCCCTCGTGGCCCTCAACCTCGTGCTGGGCTTCGTGCTCGCCCCCCACTATGGACAATCGACCGACGAGCAGGCCAACCTCATCTTTGCCCGCAACTCGCTCGAGTCGTACCGCCACCCGCAGGATCCCTATGTCGATGTCTCGCGCGAAGACAAGGGCCCGTTCTACTTGATGGTTTGGCTCCGGGTGGGCGAGTTTTTGGATCGCGTCGTGCCCGGCTGGCTCTCCGTCGACGGCCGGCACTACGCGAACTTCCTCGCTTTCCAGCTGGCGATCGTATCGGTGTACGCGCTCGCTCTGCGGTTCGTTCGGCCGGGAGCAGCCCTCGCCGGCGCACTTCTCTTCGAAGCCCAGCCGGTCCTCTTCGGGCATGCCTTCATCAATCAAAAGGACACGCCGTTCATGGCGTTCTTCGCCCTCAGCGTTGTACTGGGGATGTCCATGGTCGACCGGTCCGCGGCAGGGGCCAGGGGCCGCAGCCCGTGGCCGCCAGGGCCGACATCGACGGGAGTCCTCGCCGACGTCAAGGCAGCTTGGCCGCACGAGCCGCGAAGGGCGCGCCGAACGGCCCTGCTGTTGGGGTTGTGCCTCCTCGTTCCGGTCGGGAGCCTGCTTCTCTATCGCCCTCTGGTCTCGGCCGCGGAGGCCCTGGTCACGGCCGCCTATCGCGGAGAGGCCTGGGCCCCGATCCAACAGGCTTTCCTTCGGTTGGCCGAACATGCCGGCCGGGTGCCGGTCGAGGACTATATCCGGCGGGGAACCCAGTGGACGGGTCTTGCCATTCTTCTGGGTTCGGTCTTGCTGTTGGGCACGGCTCTGCTGGTCGCCGGCAGGCTCTGGCCCGAAGGTGCCCGCGCCACGTGGGCGGCCACGATCAGGGAAACCCGTCAGGGGTTGGGCGGCGCGTGGACGTGGCTCATGGTTCCGGCGGCCGTGGTCCTCGGAATGACCCTCGCCATCCGATCGACCGCGATCTTCGCCGTTGTGGTTGTAGCCGTCTATGGCCTGATCCGATACGGTCCACGTGTGGTGATCCCCCTGGTGCTCTGGGCCGCTGCCGCTGCAGTCGTCACCTTCGCCTTGTGGCCGCAGCTCTGGGGAGCTCCGTTCGACATGTTTGCTGCAAGCCTGGGAAAGACCGTCGTCTACCCTGAGTTGCGCCGGACTCTGTTTGAGGGCGTCGTCTACCTGTCGGATGAGCTTCCCTGGTGGTACCTCCCCAAGACCATGGCCATCCAGTTCACTCTGCCGGCGCTCGCAGTGATGTCCGCCGGCCTGGCCGGCATGATCCGCCTCTTGACGAGGCGCGGACCTGCGGGCCCGGCCGCTTGGGCTTTGATGCTGTGGTTCCTGGCCCCGTTCCTCGCCGTGACGGCTTTGAAAGCGCCCATCTACAACTACTTCCGGCACGTGCTCTTCATGATGCCGCCCCTGTTCGTCGCGGCGTCGATCGCGTTAGAAGTCCTCATGCGCTGGATGCGTCTGCAGGTTCTCGGCTTCCTGCTGATCGCCGCCCTGCTGCTCCCTGGGGCTTGGTCGATCGTCAGACTGCACCCGTACGAGTACGGGTACTTCAACGAATTCGTCGGCGGCCTGCGTGGCTCTTACGGACTGTATATGCCCGACTACTGGTGTACGTCGTTTCGCGAGGCCATGACCTTCATCAACGGCTATGCTCCTGCCTCGGCCAACATCGCTGTGGACGGGCCTCGAAGCAATGCCAGCCCCTTCGCCCGGGGAGATCTCCATCTCGGGGCCACCGAGGAGCTGGTCCCCGACGGGACGAACCAAGCCGTCCTCGCCCTTGGATGCAATTGGGCCACGGTCGATCCGGACTTCTACCCCAACGCGCCGATTGTTTGGAGCGTGGAGAGGGAGGGGGTTCCTCTAGCATTGGTCAAGCTTGTGGCTCCAACAGGCGCGGTTTCCCCCTGAGTCTCTGCCAGCGCCCCGCAGGGCCGGCTCGGGTCCTTCGCCGCCTTGGTTTCTTCCTGCCCCGAGCGCACACCTGCAAGGCGATCGTAAGCCGCATCCGCCCGGTGCCCTCCTAGAATCGAACTATCGGCCGGCGCCGCCCGCCGATTGAGGAGGGGCCGCCTTGACCCGTTGTGCTGTGCTGGTCGTCGATGACGAGATCTCCTACACCGGCGTCCTGCGTGAGATCCTGGCGTCCTACGGCCTGGACGTCCTGGTCGCCTACCACGGCGATCAGGCGCTCGGCATGCTGGAGAGCGTTCAGCCGAATCTGATCATGCTCGACATGATGATGCCCGGCATCGACGGGTTGACCCTGCTGAACCGCGTTCGTCGCGAGACGGCTTTGCGCGACACGCCGGTGATCGTCGTGTCGGCCAACGTCGTCAACCAGGAAAAGCAAAAGGCCCTCTCGGCCGGGGCGGATGCCTTCCTGGAGAAGCCGTTCTCAGCCAAGGAGCTGCGCGCGGCGCTGCGGCCTTTCGTCGAGATCCCGGACACGTCGGAGCTGGAGAAAGGGCTAACCTAGCCTCCGGCTCCCTGCCGCCAGCCAACAGCCGACTGCCAACCGCAAACCGCAATCCGCCAACTGCATTCCCCTGTGTCCGGTTCTGCTTAGCCTTCCGTCGCCGTTTTCTGATCACTCACCACTGACCACTCGCCACTCGCCACTCACCACTGCCCCCTCGCGTCAGTAGTTCGTCTCCCGGCTCAGAACGAGCAGGCTCAAGAGCGTCGTCTCTCCCGACTGCCGGATCTTCTCCGGATCGATGGCCTCGAAGGTGTCCTGCGGCGTATGGGCCAACGCGTCCGAGCCGTCCCAGCTCAGATACAGGGTCGGCCCGGGCCGATTTCCGAAGCCAATTCCGATGGGCAGTCCGAAGTGGGGATCGCGGCCGCGCGTCGTCGTCGCCACACCGAGGCTGGAGGCGGCACGCTGGAACAGTCGAACCATTCGATAGCTGCTGTAGGCACCCAGGCTGAGACCACGGCCGCTTCCTTGCCCCAGGCCGGACAGCTCCACGATCGAGTCGATCGTCAGGCCAGAAAAGCCGATGGCGTTGCGGATGGCATCGACGCTCAACCCCTCGCCCCGCTCGCCTCCCGGCCAAGCCACGAAGACCACCGTCCGTTCCGGCGGGTAGGGAGACGCCTTCATGGCTCTGGCCAGTTCCAACAGAACCGCCACGCCGCTGGCGTTGTCGTTGGCGCCGGGGTACAGCGTCCCGTCGGGCCCGATCCCCAATCCGTCGTAGTAGGCGGTGACCATCACCACCTGGGTGTCCATGCCCGTCTCGGAGCCGCTGCCCGGCAGGTACCCAATGAGGCCGATGTAGGGCTCCGAGGAGTACTCCTCTGAATCGTAGGCGGCCTGAGTCACAGGGATGGACATTCGGATCCGGGCCCCCGGATCGGTCCGGACAGCCTGCCCTGGCTGAAGGCCTTGATCGGACGACTCCCATAGCTCGAGACTCGAACCGGCGGTTCGCAGGAGGGCGTCCGCCGTATCTCGACTGATGACCATGACCGGAACCGAAGTGAACGTGAGAATCGGCCGGCTCGACATCAAATAGCGTTTGGTGACGTCCACCGGGTCGTCGGCCACCAGCAGCAAGCCGGCCGCCGCGGGAGAGACGGAAGCCAGGTCGCTCGGGTGGATGATCGCGATCATCTCTTCCAGATCGCTGTGGTCCAGGCCGTAGGGATTGGCGACATCCTCGCTGGGCAGCGCCCCCAGGTTGACCCCCACAACCGGCGCCTCGACCTCCCCGACCATGGTCATATCCATCGCCGCTTCGGCGAAATCCTGATGGTAGACCATCGACTGCAACGTTCCCCCCTGGGCATCCAGGACGGCCAATTCGGGGAGGAGGTCGAGGTGAGGGCGCGGGCTGGGCACGACGACGAAGTAGCTCTTCCCCTGGTAGCCGCGCTGTAGGCCGATGTCGGCCATCTCCATCGCGATGTACTCGGCTGCCAGCGCCGCACCTGGCCTGCCGGTTTCCCGTCCCTGCATATCCGGCGATGACAAGAGCTGCACGTGGCCGAGGGCGCGCTGGCTGTCGAAGAGTTGAGCGGCGTCATGGTAGGTCTTCAACGGCGAGGCGGCCTGGAGCAACAGGCCCAGCCCGACCACGGCGGCCAGGAGAGCGACGGCTGTATAGCGGTTGAGCACCCGGCTCAGGCTGACGAAGCCCGACTGCAGGAACCGGCGCAGCCCTTCGCCGAACAGGTTGAAGCCGAAGATGGCGAGGCAAAAGGCCAGGCCGGGTGCCCAGGCCAACCACGGGTAGCTGCGCCACCACTCGCGGATGTTCGCCAGGAGGGCGGCCCACTCCGGAACGTCGGAGTAGCGCACGATCACCGGCACCATGCGCCCGACCTCGGCGATCATGGCGCTGAACCCGCCGCCCATGAAGATGTTGAGGTACCCCAGCTCGGCCAGGAGCATCAACACTCCAGCCATCTCCAACATCGCCAGGATCAGCAGTTGTCCGAACAGGTTGGGGAACACGTGCCTTCGCAGGATCTCGACGGCGTGCAGGCCGACGGAGCGGGCCGCCTCGATGTAGGGTTGAGCTTTGATCGCCAGCACATCGGCGCGGACCACCTGAGCTACCTCGGCCCAGCCCACAACGCACAAGCCGACGATGAACACTCCCATCCCCTGTTGTATGCCAAGGGCCTGGATCAGAATCATCGCCAGCAGCGTTCCGGGAAAGGCGGCCCAGATGCCGATCGCCGATCGAATGGTGCGGTCCAGCCAGCTGTCATTCATCCAGCCGGCGACCATCCCGATCAGGGCGCCCAGCACCAGGCGCGCCAGCATGGCGAAGAAGGCCAGCGTCAACGTCTGACGTGCGCCGTTGAGCACCAGCGCCTGGATGTCGCGGCCGACGTAATCCGATCCCCAGGGGAACACCGACGACGGCGGGTAGGGCGGCGATCCGACCTCGCCTTCGACGATCATGACGCCGTGCGTCTGGTACGGGTTGGCCGATGTCCACCGCCCTCCCTGCACGGCAACGAGCACCACGCCGACCGCGAGCAGGCTGCCCACGATCAGGGGCGGGTTGCTGAGGACGTTCCGTAGGGCCCTGCGGCGGCGGCTGGCGAGGCGCTCGACATCCGGCGGCGCCTGCGCCCGCGGCCGATTGGCTGCCGGCGTGCGCGGCTTCGTTCGTAAGCGGGCGCGCAGGCTGACGCCGACGCCGGCGATATCCTTCCACACCAACCGGAGCAGATCACGAAACGACTCGCCCCTCTCCCTGCGGTCCTCGAGACCCTCCTGACGAAGGCGCGGGTCGAGGATGGGATAGATCAGGTCCAGGGCCAGGTTGATGATCAGGAAGAACACGCCCAGGGACAGGATCAGGTCAACGACGAGGGGGATCAGGCCGAGGTTGAGGGCATCGATCAGGGACCGGCCGACGCCTGGCCAGTCGAAGAAAAGCTCCACCACCGGCAGGCTTGACAGGGAGAACCGCAGCGAGCTCCCGAGCGTGGTCAGCACGGGAATCCACGTGAGACGAAGGACGTGGCTGAGGTACAGGCGGACCCCGCCCAGCCCCCGGGCGCGAGCGGCGCGCAGGAAATCGGCGCCCAGGACGTCGGCGACCGATAGGTGGGTGACACGTGCCAGCTGGGCAATCGGTCGGGCGGCCAGGACGAGCGCCGGCATGATCAGGTGCGCATCCCATCCAAAACCGACGGAAGGCAAGACGGTCACGTTGAAGGTGCGATGCACCTGGATGTTGATGACCCAAAAGAACATCGCCAGCAGGAAACTAGGGGTCGAGATCCCTAGGATGGAGGCGACCATCGCCATCGTCGATCCCGCGCGCCGCTCCGAGAGCAGCGCCGTCAGCAGGCCGAGCCCCAAGCCGGCGGCCAACGCCACGGCCAGGGCGGTCAGGAGCAGCCCGGCGCTGTGGCCGAAGATCTTGCCGACCACGACCCACGCCGGCGTGTCCAACCGTTGCCACACATAGACGGAAGGGTGATGCAGGAAGTAGTCGGCCGTTCGCTGCAGGGCCTCGCCGACGGCGGCAATCGGCTGCGCGGGGAGTCCCTCGCGCCCGCGCTCCGAAAGAAGGGTGCCATAGATGGTCAGGAAGGCCAGTAGGAGGAGCGTTCCGCCAATCTCGGCCAGGCGGCGCACCACGGCCTGCACAACCCGGCCCCGGACCGACGCAGCCGTTGCGGCGACCGCGGTCTCGGCCACCGGCATCGCAGGCGCGGCGCGAAGCCTCTCGCCAGGCAGCGCCGCGAGCGCTCGCCGGGCCCGTTCGCTCTCGGGATGGAGGCGCAGCAGCTGTCGCAGGTACGGCGCGCGTCGGACCTCGTTCGCCAGCGCGGCCAGCAGCAGCCAGCCGGACTCTGACGCCGGGTCTTCGCGCAGGGCCGCGTGAGCCCACCGACGAGCCGACCGTCGGTCGCCTCGGCCAAGGGCTTGGATGCCTCGGGATGCGGAGGGGCGGCCCAGGTCGATGGCGCCCGACGAGACCCTTCCGACGCTCTGCCCGTCAGGGGCGGAAACGCTTGGAGGTCGAAGCCTGCTGGAGGGAGCGTCCGAGTGCGAAGAGAGTTCCATGCCAGTGCGAAGAGGGCAAGGAGGCCGAGCAGCAGCCGTCATTGGCCCCGCCAGTGGCGTTCGCTCGTTTGCTTGTACCACATCCGGCGCGGTTCTGCGGGAGCCCTCCGCCATCGAAGCGACGGGCCGAATGTCCTGAGCTTGGACTTACGCGCCAACGCAACGCGCCCCCATCAGGGGGCGCGTGCAGCGTCGTGCAACGTCGCGGGGGCGATCGGACCCCGGAGAGACTCCGAGCCCCGTCGTCGACTCGTGTCCCTCGCTCCGCCCACGTCCCAAGGCGTGGGCGGAAGGTGAGGCCCTAGATCAGAGAGGCCAGCACCCAGAACGCAAGCCCCAGGGGCATGAGGCCGATGCCACGGGGGGCATTCCATCCGAACGCGGCAAGGACAAAGCAGATCAGCGCAAGAACGAGCAGGATCGTGTCCACGGGTTCCTCCTTTCTCTCCCTAGTTTCTTGACAGCGGCTCGCTGGGTTCACTCACCGGGCGCACCTTGCGCCACAAAGCGCTATGGGACTTAACCCCGGGTTTGGATCCCCGTCGCGGTAGAGCCAAGTGCGCAGGCGTGTATCAGGCCCACTCCCGCAAGAGGATCGCGACCGCGAAAGCCAATAGCAGTGCGCCGGAGAAGCGGTTTACCCAAAGCGTGAAGGTGGACCCGAGTCGACGGCGGAGCGAACCGACGAGGGTGGTCAGAGTCACCCACCAGGAGACGGATCCCAAGAAGACCCCCGCCACCATCGAAACCGCCAAGAAAGGGCTGGCCGCGCGCGTGCCGAGGCCCAGCCCGGCATACGCCCCGGCGAAGGAGAGTATGGTCAGCGGATTCGTGAGTGTGAGGCCGACCGAAGTCAGGTAGGCGCTTGCGAGGCTCGAGACGGCGGGAGACGGATCGGTTTGCGTGCGGCTCGTCCAGGCCCGCCATCCCAGGATTCCCAGGAGGACTGCGCCGGCTGGCCGCAGCCAGACTCCCTGCCCGACAAGGATAGAAGCCAGGGCTGTCAGGCCGAAGGCGGCGATCGAGCCGTAGAATGCGTCGGCCGTCGCCGCGCCCAGGCCGGTGAGCAGTCCGGCCAGCCGCCCGTGGGCCAACGTTCGCCGAATGCACAAGACGCCGATCGGCCCGACCGGAGCCGCGATCGAGAAGCCAAGGATCAGACCCGGCCAGAACCCCGCGCCTTCCAAGCAGGCCTCCGCCTTGTCTCCAGCATCGATCCGCCTCGGACCGCGCCGGTATAATGCGCTGGAGCATGGACTTCGATCCCGCCTCCGCCGACGCCAACCTGCTCCTGCAAGTCGCCGTCGGCGACATCGAGGCCTTCTTTCAAGTCTACGATCGCCACGCCGGCCGCGTGATGGCGCTGTGCCGCCACATCCTCGGGGAAGCCATGGCCGCCGAGGACGCGACGCAGGAAACCTTCCTGCGCGTGTGGACGCGGGCCAAGCAGTTCAATCCCCAACTCGGACGACCGTCCACATGGATCCTGACGATCGCCCGCCGCATTTGCCTGGACCGGCTTCGCCTGGAAGCCCGCCGCCTGGCACCGGACGCGCTGGATGCGGATGACACCTGGTCGGAAGTGGCCGACCCCGACACCACCGGGGAAGACGCGCGTTGGCGAAGCCTGCGGCTGGCCGTGGCAGACCTTCCTCCAGAGCAGCGCCGTGTGGTCCGCCTGGCGTTCTTCTTCGGGCTTTCCCACAGCCAGATTGCGGCGGCCTTGGGCTCGCCTCTGGGAACGGTCAAGACGCGCATGCGCCTCGGTATGCAGCGACTTCGGGATATATGGACGGCATCCGATCAGCCTGGCGGAAGCGTACACCAATCGGGAAGGACCCGGAAGAAGATATGAAGGCTACAAGCCGGCACGTCGAACAGGAGCTCGGGTCCTACGTCCTCGGCGCCCTGGAGCCGCCCGAGACGGTACGCGTGGAAGCGCATCTGCAAGGATGCGCCCGCTGCCGCGCGGCGAGGGACAGTTACCAGGAAGTCGCCGATGGGTTGATGTACACGTTGCGACCCCAGGCGCCTCCGCCGGGGATGCGATCGCAGCTCCGACGCCGAATCCAACCGGCCCGGCCTCGCGACACAGGCAGACCGAGCGCCTACGCCGTCCTATCGTCCGTCCTGGCCCTGGGAGTCGTCGCCCTGGCTCTTCTGACCTGGCAGGTACGGTCCTCGTTGCAGCGGGTCGAGGGCCGCTTCGCGGCCGCGCAAGCCGCCCTGGAGCAGCGAGCGCAAGTCGACTCGGTATCGCTCGCTCTCCTGTCCTATCCGAGCCGGCAGGTCGCCATGGTGGCCGGGGAGCACGCCTACGGGACGATGCTGTACGAGCCGCGGATGCCCATGGCGGTCCTGAATGCATGGGGCCTGCCCGATCTCGAACAGGACCAGGCCTTTCAGATATGGCTGCGACAACCGGATGGGACGCGCGTCAGCGCCGGCGTCTTCCAGCGCGATGACAGTTCTCCCTTCACCCGCGTTCTGCTGGAGATGACGGAGTCGGCGTCGAACTACGTCGAGATGGGCGTGACCATCGAGCCCAAAGACGGCAGCCCGGCGCCGACCGGCCCGCGCGTTCTCCACTGCGATCTGTAGGGACGGGCATGCCTGTCGCGACTCTGGCGCTTGGTGACGCCGGCTGCATCCTGTTGGCGACGGCAGCTGGATTCGCATTTCACCGTGAACTGGAAGCCTCCGCCGCCTCTCGGTTCGCCGCGACCTTCGTGCCGTTCCTGGCCTCATGGTGGCTGGCAGCGTGGTTGGCCGGCACCTACACACCGGGGCGGGCAGGGGGGTGGGGAGGGGTCACGCGAGTGTTTGCGGCGGCGGCCCTGGCCGCGCCGCTGGCTTCGGTTCTGCGCGCAGCCTGGCTTGGCACCGCGGTCGTCCCCGTTTTCGTCCTGGTCATGGGCTCGGTCGTCGCAGGCCTCCTTCTTGTGTGGCGCCTGGCGGCAGAGACCGTCCTGGCGCGGCGCGGCAGCTCGTAGAAGGCCATACGGACAGGGCGCATGTCTTGCCGCGCCCCTCCCGGCGCGCTATCATCGGAAGTTGTGGACGAGCCCCAACTCCTACTCCAGGCCCAACAGGGTGACCTGGACTCGTTCAACCGCCTCGTCCTGGCCCACCAGGAACGCGCCTTCAACCTTGCCTACCGGATTCTCGGGGAGACCGCAGCCGCCTCGGACGCGACGCAACAGGCCTTTCTGTCGGTCTTCCGCAGCTTGCGCTCCTATCGCGGCGGCTCCTTCCGTTCCTGGGTGCTGCGCATCGTCACCAACGCCTGCTATGACGAGTTGAGGCGCCGCAAGCGTCGGCCGGCGATCTCGCTCGAGGAGCTGGGTGACGGCGAGGCCGAGGGGGAGACGGACGCCTGGGAGCGCCTGGCGGTCGACCCGCAGGCCGGACCGGAAGACGCGGTGTTGCAGCGTGAACGTGTCCGTGCCATCGAATCCTGCCTGGAAGGACTGCCGTTGGACTTTCGGACGGTCGCCATCCTCTCGGATGTGCAGGGGCTCCCCTACGAAGAAATCGCGAACGTCATCCGCGCCCCTGTGGGCACGGTCAAGAGCCGGCTAGCGCGAGCGCGCGCCCGGATGCGGGATTGCCTCGAAGGGCATGGGGAACTCTTCGGTCCCGAGCGGCGTCTGACGGACAGGGCCTTGCCATGAGCCGAATGCCTGCGATCCCAGCTAGGGATCTCGAAGCCCTGTCTGCCTACATCGATGGACGCCTCTCGCCGTCGGAGGCCGTGGCCCTCGAGCAGCGTCTCGGTCGGGAGGCTGGGCTCCGCCGCGAGCTCGAAGGGATGCGTCTGACCGTCCGTGCCCTCAAGTCGCTCCCCAGCCATCGCGTGCCGCGCTCGTTTGCCCTCAAGCCCGAGAGGATCGCCAAGCCCGCCCCGGCGCGCTGGTACCCGGTGCTCCAACTGGGGACGGCCGTGGCAGGGATCGCCTTCGTCCTCGTGGTGGGCGCGGATGTGCTCGGCGCGTCTCAGTCCGGTCTGGCGACGCGCTCCGTCGTCGCCGAGGCGCCGGTTGCGCAGCCGGAGGCCGGGGCGGCGGCGTCACTCTTCGCTGAAGCCGGAACGGCGACACCGGCAGGGACGGCGCCGCCCGCCGCTGACATGCTGACCGCTCAGGCGACCGCGCCAGCGCCTCTGGAGTCCGAGCTTCCCATGGGCGAGCTGAAGGTGTCCGCCACGGCGACCCCTTCGCCGACCGAGGTTGCGGAGAACCTGCGGGTCGGCTCTTCGGAAACGATCCCACTGCGAACGTGGCCGCGTGCGGCTGAGATCGCGCTTGGGCTGCTGACGGTCACGTTGGCCGCCGTCACCCTTCGATTGCGGCGCCGGGCCCTGCCTTGAATCCCGACCCCGTTCGGTTCTGCCCGGCGTGCGGAACGCCGGTGCAGGAGCGAGAGATCTTCGGCCGCCTCCGGCCCGTTTGTCCGACCTGCGGACGCATTCATTTCTACGATCCGAAGGTCGCGGTGGGCGTTCTGGTGGAGGACGGCGGCGGGATCCTGCTGGTGCGGCGCACGCAGGAGCCGGGGCGCGGTCGATGGACGTTGCCGGCCGGCTTTGTCGACGCCGGGGAAGACCCGCAGGCCGCCGCGATGCGCGAATGCCGCGAGGAGACGGGGCTGGAGGTCGAGGTCGAGGGCCTGTTCGACCTGGCGGCGGGCCGCACCCATCCGCGCGGGGCCGACATCATGATCATCTACCGGGCGCGAGCGGTCGGTGGAACCCTGCGTGCCGGCGACGACGCCGACCGGGCCTCCTTCTTCCGCCCCGAGAATCTGCCGGAGTTGGCGTTCGATTCGACCCGGCGGACGATCGAGCGCTGGCGGTCGGGGGAGCCTCGGGATGTATAATGCGCGACGCGGCTGACGACAGGCCGCGGTTCCCCCGACACACATGATGCGCTTTGACGTCTTCACGATCCTCCCGGACGTGATGGAGAGTTACCTGGCGGCCAGCATGGTGGGCCGGGCGCGCCAGGCCGGCCTGGTGACGCTCGCCCTGCATCAGCTGCGCGACTACACCCACGATCGCCACCACACGACGGACGACGCGCCGTACGGGGGCGGGGGCGGCATGGTCATGAAGCCCGAACCGATCTTCGAAGCCGTCGAGTCGGTCCTGGCCGACGATCTGGGAAGCGTGCCCATCGTGCTGCTCTGCCCTCAGGGGCGGGTCTTCACTCAATCGCTGGCCCGCGATTGGTCGCGTCGGCGGCGCATGGCCCTGATCTGCGGTCGATACGAGGGCGTGGACGAACGCATTCGGGAGCATCTGGCCACAGAGGAGATCTCGATCGGGGATTACGTCCTGACAGGTGGTGAGCTGCCGGCCCTGATCGTGATCGACAGCGTCGTCCGCTTGCTGCCCGGAGCGCTCGGCGACAGCGAAGGCGCGGATGACGATTCGCATGCGCGCGGCTTGCTGGAGTATCCTCACTACACGCGGCCTCCGGAGTTCCGAGGTTGGCGCGTGCCCGAGGTCCTGCTCTCAGGAGATCATGCCCGGATCGATTCCTGGAGGCGGGATCAATCCCTGCTGCGCACCTCCCGCCGGCGGCCGGACCTGCTGGCCGCGGCCGACCTCACGCCGCAGGACCGCGAGCGGCTGGCGGAGCTGCTGCGCCGTCCGGCGGATCCGGATGAGGACGATAGCCCTATATAGGAAGGTGACTCGGCTCATGCGGAACCCTCGCCTCCTGGCCCTATCGACCGCGATGATTGTCGGCCTGGCGGCAGCGTGCCGTGCTCCGGCATCTGTCGACGTTCCGCTGGACCTGGGAACTGCGGCTGCGACGCCGGGCGGCCTGCCCACCATGCCGCCGGCACCGTCGCTCCTGGTCGTCTGCCTCGGGGAAGAACCGACCTCGCTGTACCTCTACAGCGCCACCACGCCGGAAGCGCAAACGATCCTCGAGGCCATCCAAGACGGTCCTTTCGACGTACTGGGCTACGAGTACCAGCCCGTCCTTCTCGAATCCACTCCGAGTCTGAGCACCGGGCAGGCCCACTTCGAATCCACGACCGCCTCGTCCGGAGACCTGTACTTCAACCCCGAGACGCGTTTGCCGGACACGCTGGCGCAGGGACGCAGCTATGCGCCGGCGGGATGCACCGCTCCGGACTGCCTCCAGCCCTATCAGGGCGGCGACGTCGCCATGGATCGCCTCGTCGTTGACTTCCAACTGCGCTCGGGCGTCAGCTGGTCGGATGGGGAACCGCTGACGGCCGAGGACTCGGTCTTCTCCTTTCAATTGAACGCGGATGGGCGCACGCCGGGATCGAAAGACCTCGTCTATCGAACGGCGAGCTACGAGGCGGTGGACGAGCGAACGGTTCGGTGGACAGGCATCCCGGGCTACATCGACCCCGAGATCGCCGCCCACTTCTGGTCGCCGTTGCCCAAGCACTTGCTGGGGGACGTGCCCGTGGGCGACCTGCCGACGGCCGACGTCTCCGCGGTGACTCCGATCGGCTGGGGCCCGTATCAGATCGAGAGTCGCCTCCCGGGTTCGTCGATCGCGCTGACGCGCAACCCACACTACTTCCGCGCCGCCGACGGCCTCCCCGTCTTCGACGAAGTGCTGTTCCGCTTTGTCGGGCATGATCCGGAAACCGTCGTCCAGCAGGTCCTCAATGGGGAGTGCGATATCGCCGACGAGAGCGCCCTGGGTGAAGACGCCTGGCCGCTGTTGCTGCAGCATCAAGCCGGAGGCGATCTGCAACTGGTGAGCGTGCCCGGGCCGCGCATGATGCGGGCCGACTTCCTCGAATCGAATTCGCCGATCTTCCGCGACGCCGCCACGCGGACGGCGCTGGCCCAATGCACGGACCGGAACGGCTGGTCGACGCGTCATCTAGGCGGGCTGGGCTCGGTGCCGGCTTCCTACATCCCGCCGAATCACCCGCTGGTCGACGCCGATCTGGCGCCCGTTCCCTACAGCACCGTGGCGGGTTCGGCTGCCCTCGCATCGGCCGGGTGGATCGATGACGATAGCAGCGCGGCGACCCCGAGGGTTGCCCAGGGCGTCGCCGAGGTTCCCAACGGGACGCCTCTGGCGTGGTCGCTCGGGGTTTCGCCGGGCGGGCTCGAGGAATCGTGGGCGGAACAACTGGTCACCGACTTCGCCGCCTGCGGTGCCAAGGTGTCACTCGAGCCAACCCCGGCCGACGAGCTGTTTGCCCCTTACCCCGACGGGCCGGCTTTCGGAGGGAAGCTGGGGATGGTGGTGTGGTCGTGGTTAGGTTGGGTGACGCCCGCCTGCGACCTTTTCGCCTCCTGGGAGATCCCTTCGGCGGAGCTGCCGGAGGGAAGCAACGCCAGCGCCTTCTCCGACCCTGGGTACGACGCCGCCTGTCGGGCGATGTTGTTCAGTCCGGGGCTGGAGGGCGCGGCGGCTGCGGCCGCAAGGGTGACCCAACGCGTCTTCGTTGAGCAGATGCCTGCGATTCCGCTCGTCGTTCTGCCTCGGATCGCCGCCGCGGGTCCCGACGTTTGCGGCCTGGAGGCCGACCCGAGCCCGTCCAGTGTCATATGGAATATCGAGGCGCTGACAGCCTGCAGGCCCTGAGCCGTTGACGGGGGTTGGGTTTACGGTATAATCCTCCAGCTACCAACGCCGACCGGCGATACCACCCAGTCCGTCCCTACCGCACAGGCCCCCGCTCGCACGCCCGCCCCACTCAGGGCCTTGGCGACAAGAGTCATCCGCCGCAGGAGAGCCCCCTCCGTATGCTCAAAGATGTCAGCGCTTCTCCGAGGGTTCTTGAAGTCTCCAAGCTCGTCACCCAATTTCACACTACGGACGGCACCGTCCATGCCGTAAACGGAGTCTCCTTCTCGCTCGATTCGGGGGAGACGCTGGGGATCGTTGGAGAAAGCGGTTGCGGCAAGAGCGTGACGGTGCTTTCCATGCTGCGGCTGATCCCTGAGCCGCCGGGGAAGATCACCAACGGCCAGGCTATCTTCCTGGGAAACGATCTATTGGCCATGACCCCCGATGAAATTCGTCAGGTGCGCGGGGCGCAGATCGGCATGGTCTTCCAGGATCCGATGACATCCTTCAATCCCGTCCTGACGATCGGCCGTCAGTTGACCGAGCCGCTGGAGATTCACCTGGGGATGAACGGCCCGCAGGCGCGCGATCGGGCAGCCGAGCTGCTGGAGATGGTCGGGATCCCCCAGGGTCGGGAACGTCTGAAGGACTACCCCCACCAGTTTTCGGGGGGTATGCGCCAGCGCGTCATGATTGCCATGGCGCTGTCGTGCACGCCACAGATCCTGATCGCCGATGAGCCCACCACGGCGCTGGACGTGACGATCCAGGCGCAGATCATCGAGCTGGTCAAGCGTCTGCGCGATGAGATCGGCATGGCGGTGATCTGGATAACCCACGATCTGGGCATTATCGCCGGGCTGGCCCGGCGCGTGATGGTCATGTACGGGGGCTACATCATCGAACACGCCTACGTCAAGGAGCTCTACTCCAACCCCCAGCATCCTTACACCCTGGGGTTGATCGGGAGTCTGCCCCGCCTCGACCGGCGCAAGGAACGCCTGACATCCATCGAGGGGCTTCCTCCCGTACTCTATGAGGAGCCGAAATCGTGCCCGTTCGCTCCGCGCTGCTCCTACGCCATCGACCGCTGTTGGAAGGAGAACCCTCCCTTGATGGAGGTGGCGCCGAAGCATGAGACCGCCTGCTGGGTGGCGGTGTCGGAGGGAGGGTTGAAGGCATGACCTCCGCCCCCTCCACCGACAACGTCCTGGTTGATGTACAGGGCCTGGTCAAGCACTTCCCCATCACTCGCGGCATCATCATTCAACGGCAAGTGGGTGCGGTGCGGGCGGTGGACGGCATCACCTTCCGCATTCAGAAGGGCGAGACGTTCGGCCTGGTGGGCGAATCCGGCTGCGGCAAGTCGACGACGGGCCGGACCATCCTGCAACTGTACAAACCCACCGCCGGACATGTCTTCTTCGAAGGGATCGACCTGGTCGGGCTGGACCCCGAAAAGCTGCGGCTGACGCGGCGTCGGATGCAGATGATCTTTCAGGACCCCTACGCCAGCCTCAACCCGCGCATGACCGTCGGCGAGATCATCGCCGAGCCGCTGATCGTCCACGCCGTGGCGCACGGCAAAGAAGCTCAGGAGCGCGTCGACTACCTGCTGGAGCTGGTGGGCCTCAACCCGGCCTTCTCCAACCGCTACCCGCACGAGTTCTCCGGCGGCCAGAGGCAGCGGATCGGCGTCGCCCGGGCGCTGGCGCTGCAACCGTCCTTCATCGTCTGCGACGAGCCGATCTCGGCCCTGGATGTGTCGATCCAGGCGCAGGTCGTCAACCTGCTGGAGGATCTCCAGCAGCAGTTCGGCCTGACGTATCTGTTCATCGCCCATGACCTGTCGATGGTCCGCCACATCAGCAACCGCGTGGCGGTGATGTACCTGGGGGTCATCGTCGAGCTGGCCGAGCGCGACGACCTGTACACCCACCCGCTGCACCCGTACTCCTACGCGCTGCTGTCGGCCGTCCCGGTGGCCGACCCGCTGATCGAAGAGCGGCGCCACCGTGTTATCCTGGAAGGTGACGTCCCCAGCCCGGTTAACCCGCCGTCGGGCTGTCGCTTCCGCACCCGGTGCAAGTACGCCACGGAGATCTGCGCCCAGGTTGTTCCCGAATGGCGCGAGATCGTCAAGGATCACTGGGTGGCCTGCCATCACGTCGAAGGTGGGGTTCCGCCCTGGGAACGAGAATGAAAAGGAGGTGAAGCCCCGGCCCGGCAACCAAAGCGTCCACGAAACGCAATTCAGAAGTCTAAGTGGTTCCGATCCCATCTAGGAGGGGAAGCATGCGTACGAAGCTCTTCAGTGTGGTCTCGCTGCTGATGGCGGCGAGCCTAATCCTGGCGGCCTGCGGCCAGGCGACCCCGGTCGTCCAGACCGTGATCGTCGGCGGCGAGGTCCAGGTCGTGACCGCGACTCCAGGGCCGGCGCCCGAGGGCCCCAAGGAGTTGGTCATCAACACCGGCGGCGTCGGTGATGTACCGACGATCGACCCGGCGCTGTCGACCGACACGACCTCCGTCCAGGTAGTGGATGAGACGACCGTCGGTTTGACGCGCCAGAACGAAGTCACGACGGCCGTCGAGCCCGGTATGGCGACCTCGTGGGACGCCGTCAGCAATGCCGACGGGACCCAGACGGTCACCTTCCACCTGCGCAACGACGTGCCGTGGGTCAAGTTCAACGGCACCGAGGTCGTCCAGGTGATGGACTGCCAGGAGACCCCCGCGCCGCGCATGGTCAACGCCCATGACTTCGAGTACGGCATCCTGCGCACCATCGCTCCGGCGACGGCCTCCGACTACGCCTACGTGCTCGGCTTCGCCATCAAGGGCGCCTCGGACTACAACGCCGGCACGAGCGAGGATCCCACGACCGTCGCCGTGAAGGCGGTGGACGACTGGACGTTGGAGATCACGTTCAACGAGGTTGCAGCCTACAACGTCAACATCGCCGGCATGTGGGTGGCCCACGCCCAGCCGAAGTGGATCATCGAAGGCGATGACTGCACCGAGGGTCGTGGGGACCGCTGGACCGAGCCCGGCTTCTTCCAGGGCTATGGTCCATACACGGTCGAAGACTGGGTTCACGACACCGAGCTCGTGATGGTGAAGAACCCGTTCTGGCCGGGCAGCGATGCCATCCCCCAGGCCAAGATCGACCGCGTTCGCTTCACGATGCTCGATGAGATCGCGGCTTTCGCCGAGTACGAAGCGGGCAACATGGACGTCGCCGCGGTCCCGCTGGCCGACATCGACCGCGTCAAGGCCGACCCCGTCCTGTCGCAGGAACTGGTCATCGGCCCGGTGCTGTGCACGTACTACTACGGCTTCAACACCCAGGCGGAATTCACCAACGATCAGCGCGTCCGCCTGGCCCTGTCGGAAGCGGTCGACCGCCAGAGCCTGATCGACAATGTCACCAAGGGCGGTCAGGAGCCGGCGCAGTGGTTCGCTCGGCCCGGCCTGGCCGGCGCCCCGACCGTCGCCGACCACCCGGACCTCGGCGTCAAGTACGACCCCACGGACGCCAAGGCGCAGCTACAGAGCTACCTGGATGAGAAGGGCATCACCGCCGCCGACGTCAACATCACCCTGATGTTCAACACATCCAGCGGCCACCAGAAGATCGCCGAAGCCATCCAGCAAATGTGGAAGGACACCCTGGGCATCACGGTCAACCTGACCAACCAGGAGTGGGCGGTCTTCCTCAAGACGATCCTCGATCCAGTGGCCACGCCGCAGGTTTACCGCCTCGGATGGTGCCAGGACTACCCGGATGCGAACAACTTCGACCGTGAGGTGTTCGCCGTGGGTGGTTCGGCCAACCCGAACGGGGCGTCCGGCGGTGGCATCGGTTGGGAAAACGCGGACTACGAACGCCTGGTGGTAGAGGCCGCACGCGAGGCAGATCCTGTCAAGCGTGTCGATCTCTACTCGCAGGCCGAAGAGATCCTCGTCAAGACCGACGCCGCCATCATCCCGATCTACTGGTACACCCGCGTCTCAGTGACCAAGCCGTACGTCACCCGCACGTTCTCCGTGCTGGGTGGGCTTGAGCACTTCGAGAAGTGGGATCTGAACAAGTAGCTCGGGGAACGACCTGGAGCGGGGGGAGGGTGACCTCCCCCCGCCTCTCCAGGGCGGCCGAGCGCCGGTTCCCCATCGCGGTGAGGCCCGGCGATCGAGTGCCCTGGCGAGTGCCGCCGGAGGTGGAGCGATGGGCCGATATGTAGTGCGCCGATCGTTGTGGATGATCCTCGTTCTGATCGTCGTGTCGTTGATCACCTTCAGCTTGATGCACGCCATCCCCGGGGGGCCGTTCGACCGCGAGAAGCGGCTCCCCGATGAGATCATCGCCAACCTGAACGCCCGCTACCATCTCGACGAGTCCCTGCCCATGCAATACCTGCGCTACGTCTACGATGTCCTCATCCCGCGCATCTCGCACGTGACCCCCGGTGTGTCGCTGTTGGACGACGGCCTGATCAACATCAAAGTAGGGGACAATTCGTGGCTGAAGTGGATGAACTTCGGCCCGTCCTACCGCTCTCGCAGCCGCACCGTCAATGACATCTTCCGTGACAACCTCCCCGTCTCCTTCCAGCTCGGGGTGATGGCGCTGTCGCTGGCGGTGGTGATCGGCCTGCCGTTGGGAATCCTGGCCGCCCTCAAACAGAACACGGCGCTGGACTACTTCGGCATGAGCGTCGCCATCCTGGGGGTCAGTGTGCCGGTCATCGTCCTCGGCCCGATCCTGGTGTCGATCTTCGGCGTGATCTTGAAATGGTTCCCACCCACCGGCTGGGGGGCCAGGCCGCCGTTCGTGATGGGCCTGTTCCCATCCAAACTGGACCTGGAGTACTTCCGCTTTGCCGCCCTGCCGGCCTTCGCCCTCGGTTTCGCTCAGTCGGCCCTCATCGCACGGCTGAGCCGGGCCAGCCTGCTTCAGGTCATCCGCGAGGACTACATCCGCACGGCGCGAGCCAAGGGCCTGTCCGAGCGCATGGTGATCATGCGCCACGCCCTGAAGAATTCCCTGATCCCCGTCGTGACCATCCTCGGGCCGCTGTTCGCCATCCTGGTGACTGGGACGTTCGTCACCGAACTGATCTTCGGCATACCCGGGATGGGCAAGTACTTCGTCACCAGCATCACCAACCGCGACTACCCGGTCATCATGGGCACGATCCTGCTTTATGCCCTGCTCCTGGTGATCGCCAACCTGGTCGTCGATCTGATGTACGCGTTCCTCGACCCGCGGATCCGGTACACCTAGGGTAGGAGGCTGACATGGCCGTTCGAAGCGATGTCTTGCGTGCGGGCGCGGCGGGCGTCCCGCTCACCCGGCGACGCGAGAGCATGTTCGAGGACGCCTTTGGGCGCCTGATCCGCAACCGGGCGGCGGTCATCGGCGGGACCATCGTGATCGTCCTGGCGTTGACCGCCATTTTCGCCAACGTCATCGCCCCCAAGCCCTACGACGAGCAGGTTCTGGTCGACAACAATGCCATCCCGCAATGGTTTCTCAATATCTTTCCCTTCATGAAGGACTACGCCAACCTCAGCACCCACTACATGCTGGGCGCCGACTACGTCGGGCGGGACCTGTTCAGCCGGCTGGTCTTCGGGGCGCGCGTCTCGCTGACGGTGGCGATCATCGCGCCGCTCATCAGCCTGCTGATCGGCGTGACCTACGGCAGCATCTCCGGCTTTTTCGGCGGCCGGGTCGACAACATGATGATGCGCGTCGTCGACGTGCTGTATGCCTTCCCGTCGCTGTTGTTCATCATCCTGATGATGGCCTTCTTCCGCGGCACCTTCGCCAGACCCGAACCTGGTACGTTCGTCTACTCCGTCAGTCAGCTCGACAAGAGCATGGGAGGCCTTCTCTTCATCTTCGTCGGCATCGGCCTGACGGCCTGGGAGACGATGGCCCGTCTGACCCGCGGCCAGGTGCTCTCGGTGCGGGAGAAGGAGTTCGTCGAGGCCGCCCGCACCATCGGCTCGAGCAACATCCGCATCATGGCTCGTCACATCCTGCCGAACATCGTCGGCCCGCTGGTGGTGGCCGAGACGCTGGCCATCCCGGGCTACATCTCGACCGAGGCCTTCCTGTCCTTCATCGGCCTGGGGGTCAATCCGCCGACGCCGTCGTGGGGCATCATGATTTCCGACGGCTCGGGCGTGGTCCGCACCTACCCGAACCAGGTCATCTTCCCGGCCCTGGCATTGGCGATCACCATGTTCGCCTTCAACTTCCTGGGCGACGGGCTGCGCGATGCGCTGGACCCGAGGTTGCGCGGCACACAGTGACCCAGGGATGGAGTTACACATCTGCCGAGCCCTGCGAAGGGCTCGGCGCTTGCCTGGGGCCGTGGCACGGCGCCGGAGCAGAACCGAACACAGCCTGACAGCCGTATCAAGAGGGGAAGAAGGTCCCTTGTGCGGGATCGTGTCAGGTTGTGGAGTAGGGGTGTGAGGAAATCAGCTGCAGCGCCCCCGCCTGGGCTGGCCGTCGGGTTGTGCCTCACCGCGGTATTCCTCGCGGCGTGTGCCGCGCCGGCCCCCAGCCCAACGCCCACCGCCACCGCAGAGCCGACGGCCTCGCCCGATCGTGGCACGTTGTCGCAGCAGCTCGACCGGGGTGGGCCCATCTTCAGGCTGTGGTGCATCAGCTGCCACGGTGACGTCGGCCAGGGCCTGACGGACGAGTTCCGCGCCACCTGGCCTCCCCAGGATCAGAACTGCTGGCAGTCGAAGTGCCACAACGTCAACCACCCGCCGGGAGGCTTCGTCCTGCCTCGCACCGTTCCTGCTCTGGTCGGCCCCACCGCCCTTTCCCAGTTCCGCACGGCGGCGGACCTGAAGGCCTTCATCAGCGCCGCCATGCCGTTCCAGGAGCCGGGCGTGCTCGAGGATCAGGACTACTGGGATCTGACCGCGCTGCTGCTCAGCATGAACCACCTGCCCCTGGATACGTCGGCGATCGGCCCCGAGAACGCGGACTCCATCCAGCTCGGCTCTTGAGGCAGCCTCCCCGAGACCAGATTCCCCGACGCGGGGCGCCTCCTCGGGTATACTCCCCGCTCGTCGAAAGCGACCGGCGCCTGGTCAGGCGGCGGCCGCTCCACTTGAAGAGGGATACCGGTGGCCGAGGCCGCCTTGGTGAGGGACCCTTCAGTGAGCAATGCCCCTGTCGACCTTCTGGACGTGGAGCAGCTGCGGACGTACTTCTACACCGACGACGGCGTGGTCAAGGCCGTCGATGGTGTCAGCTTCTCTGTCCATCAGGGGGAGGTTTTCAGCCTGGTCGGCGAGTCCGGCTGCGGCAAGAGCGTCACCGCCCTCACCATCCTGCGCCTGATCGACAATCCGGGTCGAGTCGTCGGCGGCTCGGTGGTCTTCGCCGGCAGGAACCTGCTGGATCTGGACGAGGAAGAGATGACCGAGGTGCGCGGCAGTCGCATCTCGATGATCTTCCAACAGCCCCAATCCAGCCTCAATCCGGTGTTCAGCGTCGGCGAACAGATCTCCGAAGTGCTGCAGCTGCACATGGCGATGAACAAAGAGCAGGCCTGGGCCCGCGCCGGCGAACTTCTCGGACTGGTCGGAATCCCCGACTCCGACAGCCGGCTGAACTCCTACCCGCATGAACTGTCGGGCGGGATGGCGCAGCGCGTCATGATCGCCATGGCGCTGGCCTGTTCCCCGGTCTTGCTGATCGCCGATGAGCCCACGACCGCCCTGGACGTGACCATCCAGGCGCAGATCCTGGATCTGATGCGCGAGCTGCGGGCCAAGACCGGCACGGCGATCATCCTGATCACGCATGACCTGGGCGTCGTGGCCGAGATGGCCGACCGCGTGGGAGTGATGTACGCCGGCGAAATCGTCGAGGAGGCCTCGGTCACGCGCCTCTTCGACAAGCCCCTGCATCCCTACACCCAGGGCTTGATGGCCTCCATCCCCGTGTTGGGCCAAGTCAAAGATCGGCTGGATGTGATTCCCGGCTCCGTGCCGAATCTGGTCGAACTGCCGCCGGGCTGCCGTTTCGCGCCCCGCTGTCGATCGCGCCTCGAATACCAATTGGAGATTTGCACGCGGCTGGATCCGAACTTGGTGGAACATGAGCCGGCTCATCTGGCCCGCTGTTGGCTGTACGAGAACGGGGATGGGCACACGGCCCCGCTGTCGGCCGCCGCCGTCGCCAGCCGGGGGCCGACGTGACGGCCGATCAGACCCTCATCGAAGTTCGCGACCTGGTCAAGCACTTCCCGGTCCGCGGGGGCGTGCTGCAGCGCATCACCGCCTGGGTCCAGGCGGTCGACGGAGTCTCGTTCACCATTCGCCCGGGCGAGACGCTCGGCCTGGTCGGGGAATCGGGCTGCGGCAAGACGACCGTCGGCCGCGCCATGCTGCGCCTGATCGAGCCGACGAGCGGATCGGTGCGCTTCGAGGGCAACGACATCCTGCGGCTGAGGGGAGCCGACCTCAAAGCCATCCGCCGCAACATGCAGATCATCTTCCAGGACCCTTACTCGTCGCTCGACCCGCGTATGCCGATCGGCACCTCCGTCGGTGAGGGCTTGCGCATCCATGGGATCGGGACGCGCCAGGAACGCCAGACCGTCGTCCTCGAGACGCTGAAGAAGGTCGGCCTGGAGCCGTACCACGCCCGGCGCTACCCGCACGAGTTCTCCGGCGGGCAGCGGCAGCGCATCGGCATCGCTCGCGCCCTGGCGCTGCGTCCGAAATTCATCGTCGCCGACGAGCCCGTCTCGGCCCTGGATGTCTCGATCCAGTCGCAGGTGCTCAACATCCTTAAGGATTTGCAGGCCGAGTTCCACCTGACGTATCTGTTCATCGCCCACAACATGAGCGTCGTCGAGCATATCTCCGACCGCGTGGCCGTCATGTACCTCGGCAAGATCGTGGAGCTGGCCCCTCAAGTGGAGCTCTTCCGCAACCCGCTCCATCCCTACACCCAGGCGTTGATGTCGGCCATTCCCATGCCCGACCCGCGCCTGCGCCGCCAGCGCATCCTGTTGCCGGGAGACGTGCCCAGCCCGCTTCGTCCGCCGTCGGGGTGTCGCTTTCACCCTCGCTGCCCGGTGGCCATGCCTCACTGCGCAGTGCAGGAGCCCAGGCTCAGCGAAGTCAGCCCGGACCACTTCGTCGCCTGCTGGCGGGTGGAGTAGCCGCCAGGCCAGCCCCCAGCCCCTAGCCTCCAGTCACCAGTTTCCAGTCTCCACTTCCCAGTTCCCAGTTCCCAGTTCCTTGACCCGAATTATTGGACGCTCCCCGCCGGGAGAAGATTCGCCGCAGCACGACTGACGACCGGGCAATCACCGTCGATGGTGGCGCCGTTCGGGCTACTGGCGCGGAGACACGCCTCGGCACTCGCGCGGCGGAGCGGGGCCTCGGGGGAGCGACTCGACCAGCCGCCGCTTGCAGGGGGAGGGGGAGCCTCACCCCCTCCCCCTTTGCCCCCAGTGAGGAAGGGAACGGAGTGAT
>DATIFK010000058.1:0-6105 GCA_035455265.1 Anaerolineales bacterium | reverse complement strand
GACAGTCTGTTGAGTGTCGAGCGCTTCCTGCCCGTGCGGCAGAACTACGAACTCATCCTGCGCCAGGCGCTCGAGGCCAACGGCGACTATGCCGTGACGATCCTCGACTGCCCGCCCGCATTGGGCGTCACGACGCGCTGCGCCTTGGCGGCCTCCAACATCCTCATCATCCCGACGCAATGCGAGTACTTCTCGGCCTATGCTCTGCGCCAGGTCGTCCGACTGATCCGCAATGTGCGCCAGCGCTCCAACCCGGCGCTGCGCTACCGCCTGCTGCTGACGATGCTCGACCGTCGCAACAGTCTGCACCGCAGCCTGGCGGAGCAGATACGGCGCGCCTTCGGGCCGGCCGTGTTCACCACCGAGATCGAGATCGACGCCCGCCTGCGCGAGGCGCCGGCCTTCGGCCAACCCATCACGATCTATGCTCCGACCAGCCGCGGGGCCCTGCAGTACCGCGCGCTCGCCAGTGAGCTGAGGGAACATGCCCAGGAAACCGTCGCGTCGGCTGCATGAACGCCTAGGCGATCTGTTCGCCGACCTCCCCACTCCCGAACCGGACCAGGGAGCGACCGCCGCGGCGCGCCCGTCGGTAGCCGTCCCCGGCGGCTGGCTGTGGGAGAGCAATCTCGAGGGGCGCTACACGTGGTACAGCCCCGAGCTCGGCGCGTTCCTCGGCCTGCGCCCGGAGCAAATCCTCGATCGCCCGGTCGCCGATGTCGGACTGATTCCCGACTCGGCCAGCACCCTGCGCGCTCAGATGCAGGAACCGTCGTCCCTCGAGAACGTCCGCCTGACGTACCAAGGAGTCGACGGCGGACGGGTCCACGTCCTGATGACGGCCGATGTGCGGCCGGGCATGGATGGTCGACCGGCAGGGTTGCGCGGCGTCGTCCAGGTGCTCGAGATGCGCCGTCCCAATGGCGACGGGCGCGCCGCCGTTGTGGAAGCGCCTCGCCCTGAGCCCGCGCCCGCTGTCGCTGAAGAGGACGTTCCGCCCGAGGAGGAACTCGTCACACCCTGGGCTGAGCACAAACCCGCCCATCCGGAACCGCAACGGGAGGCCGCGAGCGCGGTCGAAGCGCCCGCGCCGGCTCCCGTCGAACCGGCTGTTCTCCCGCAAGAGAAAGCTGCCACCGACGAGGCGCCCCCCGTCGCTCCGCCGGCGATCGAGGCGCCGCCTCCGACTCGAATCGGGACGGGAAGCCTCGACCGTCCCACGCGGCCGTTTCGCCGGCGCCAGACGGGGCGATTGCCGGGCGCTCCGGTGGACCGCTTCGCCGAGGCGGCTCCCGGCCCCGCCGCGCTGGCGCCGGGCGAGTCCGCCCCCGGGACCGGCGAGCTTTCGCTCGATCGCCCCTCCCGCCCGGTCCGCAAGCGACAGACCGGCAGGCTGTCCCCCGAGATCGCCGCCGAAGCGGATGCCGCTCGCCTGGCCGTCACCGCGCCCCAATCAGCCGATCAGGTGTCGCCTTTCGAACCGGCGCCCCTCATCGCCACCTGGGGTCCAGCGACGGCCTACGTCGACTCGGGCGACGCCATCCAGCCGCTGACGCTCGACTCGCCCGAAGCCATTCGCGAGCCGCAGGTTCATGGCGGGCGCTTGCTGGTGCCGATCCGCGTCGCCGATGAGGTCATGGGGGTGCTGGCCTTCGAAGGGGCCGAGGCTGGCCGTCCGTGGACGCAGGAAGACGTCGAGATGGCCATGGCGGTCAGCCAGCAGCTGGGCGTGACGCTGCAGGACGCCCGCTCGGCCCAGCTCACCCAGACGGCCCTCGACGAAATGCGCGAGGCCGACCGGCTCAAGACGCAGTTCCTGGCCAACATGAGCCACGAGCTGCGCACGCCGCTCAACTCCATCATCGGGTTCTCGCGGGTCATCCTGAAAGGCATCGATGGGCCGGTCAACGAGACCCAGGAGCAGGATCTGCGCGCCATCCACGGGGCCGGCCTGCACCTGCTCGGTCTGATCAACGACATCCTCGACGTCTCCAAGATCGAGGCCGGCAAGATGGAGCTGACCTTCGGCGAGGTCGATCTGACGGAGATCGTGCGCGGCGTGATGTCGACGGCCGTCGCCCTGGTCAAGGACAAGCCGATCGATCTGCGGACGGAGATCGCCCCCGAGCTGCCGCTGATCCAGGCCGACAGCATTCGCGTGCGCCAGATTCTGCTCAACCTGGTATCCAACGCCGCCAAGTTCACCGACACGGGCTACATCCTGGTCGAGGCGCGGCCGATCGACGAGGCCGGCGAACGCGAAGTGTTGATCTCGGTCGAAGACACCGGACCGGGCATCGCCCTGACCGACCAGGCCAAACTGTTCACACCCTTCTCACAGGTGGACGCTTCGCCGACGCGCAAGACCGGCGGCACGGGCCTCGGCTTGTCGATCTGCCGCCACCTGGTCGAGCTGCACGGCGGCTCGATCTGGGTCGAGAGCACGCCGGGCGAAGGCAGCATCTTCTACTTCACCCTGCCGGTGGAGCAGGCCCTGCCCGAGCCGGAGGGAGAAGAGGCGCCGCTGGTGTTGGCCGTGGATGACAACCCGTCGGTGCTGGCCCGCTATCGATCGAGCCTGGAGAGCCTCGGCTATCGCTTCCAGGCGCTGCCGCAAGCCGACGGAGTCGTCGAGCTGGCGACGCAGCTGCAGCCGGGGGTGATGGTGATCGACCCGCATCTGCCGTCGCAGGCCGCCTGGAATCTGCTTCAGGGTCTGCGCGCCTCGCCGATCACGCGCATGATCCCCGTCGTGCTGGGGAGCTTCGCCCCCGAGAACGGGCGTGCCTTCCGGCTGCACGCCGCCGATGTGCTGTTGAAGCCGGTCACCGGCCACGGCCTCGCCGCCTCGTTGAAGCGCCTCCTCCCGCCCGATAAGCCCTCGCCGTTCGTCGTCGTGGTGGACGACGAGTCATCCGAGTCGACGACGCTGCGCACCGATCTGGCCGAAGCGGGCCCGTTCCGGGTCGAGACGGCCGGCAGCGGAACGGCGCTCTACCAGACGGCGCGCCGCGAACCGCCGGACGCGGTCGTCCTGAACCTGTTCATGGCGCGCGCCGAGGGCTTCCGCGCCCTCGAGGTCGTGCGCAAGGACCCGATCTTGCGCGCCGTGCCACTGATTCTCATCGCCAGCCCGCAGCCTCACTCCGAGGAACGACGCCAGCTGGCGCTATACACCGAGTACCTGCAGAGGCAGGGTACGGCCACCGAAGCCGACTACCTGGCCGAAGTCCGGGGCCTGGTGCAAGCGTACGCGCCTCTCCCCTGAGGCGCGCGGCGTGTCCACGCTCATCGGAATCGAGTGTCTGGATTGCGGCCACCGCGCCGCCTACGACCCGCGCCAGGTCGAGTGCCCGGCGTGCGGCGGGACGTGGCGTGAAGCGCGCTACGACCTGAAAGCCGCTCGCCAGGCGCTGCTCTCGCCGGCGGACGGCCTTCCCGGCGGCTTGTGGCGCTACCGCACCCTGCTGCCGGTGCGCGAGATCGCGCCTGGGCTGCCGATGGGCGAAGGCGGTTCGCCCCTGCTCCCGGCCTACAACCTCGGGCTCATGTTGGGACTGTCGCGACTCTTCATCAAGGACGAGCGCCGCGGCCCGACCGGCTCGTTCAAGGACCGACAGGCCTCCGTCACCGTCGCGGCCCTGCGCGAGGCGGGCATCACCGAGGCGGTCGTGGCGTCGACCGGCAATGTGGCGCTGGCGTATGCGGCGTTCTGCGCGCGGGTCGGGATTCAGTTGTGGGCGTTCCTGACCAGCCTGGTGCCGGGCGCCAAGATGCAGGAAGTCGCCGTCTACGGCACGCAGGTCATCAAGGTCACCAGCACCTACGATCAGGCCAAGACATTGGCGTCGACCTTCGCCCGCGAGCGCGGCTACTACTTCGACCGCGGTCCGATGAGCGTCGCCTCGCTCGAGTCGATGAAGACGTTGTCGTTCGAGATCGCCGAACAGATCGCCCCGGCGCTGGGCCTCGAGGCGCCGATGGCCGCGCCGGATTGGTACGTCCAGGCGGTCAGCGGTGGGGTCGGGCCGCTGGGCGTGCTGAAGGGCTTCCGCGAGCTGTACGAGATGGGCCTGATCGACCGCGTGCCGTCGATCGCCGTCATCCAGGCCGAGGGCTGCTCGCCGATGGTGCGCGCCTGGCGCGCCGGCCTGCGCACGGCCGAGCCGCTGGTTTCGCCGACGACGGGCATCTTCACCCTGAGCACCGGAGATCCCGGACGGGGCTACACGATGCTGCGCGACCGCATCGTCGACGGCGCCGGCGGCACGTTCACCGACGTCACCGACGACGAGGCCTACCGCGCCGTGCGCATGCTGGCGGAGAACGAAGGCCTATCGGCCGAGCCGGCCGCCGGGGTGGCCTTCGCCGGACTGGTCAAGCTGGCGCATGAGGGAGTCTTCCAACCGGACGACGTCGTCGTGGTCAACTGCTCGGGCCACGCCATGCCGGTGGAGGAGACGGTCCTGGGTCCGGGTTGGTACCGCGACCTCTCGATCCCCGCGCGCAGCGACGTCGAGGCGCGCATGCCGCCCGAGGAAGGTTTGTTGGCGGCCCTATCCAGTCTCGACCGTCGTCTGGTGCGCGACGTGCTGATCGTCGATGACGATGAGGACGCGCGCGTGTTGATCCGGCGGATTCTGCGCTCGCACGGCGACTTCCACCTGCGCGAGGCGGCCTCGGGCCGCGAGGCGTTGGCGGCGGCGGCCGAGCAGCGGCCGGACCTGGTGGTGCTCGATCTGATGATGCCCGAGATGGATGGGTTCGCCGTCCTGGATGCGCTGAAGCAGCGTAAGGAAACGGCCAATGTTCCGGTGGTCGTCGTCACGGCCAAGGAGCTGACGCCGCAAGAGAAGCGCAGTCTCGAGGGGCGCATCAGCCGCTTGATGACGAAGGGGGAGTTCATGGGTGAAGACCTGTTGGGCGAGATCGGCCGAGCGCTGGACTAGTGGTCAGCGGTCACACCGTCCCGGTGTCCTTCCGGGAGTGGTCAGTGGCTGACGGCTGACGGCTGACATCCGACGAAGATGGCCGACCTCCCCTCGTCCCCGAAGATCCACGTCCTCCGGCGCAGGCCGGCTTCCGGCGTGCGTTGGGCGCTGGCCTCGGCGCTGCTGCTCGGATTCACCCCCATCTTCGGCAAGCAAGCCATCTCGGCCGGGATGGCGCCGCTGACGGTTGTGGCGCTGCGCACGGCTGCGGCGGCGATCCTCGTTCTCATCGCCCTTGTTCTTCTGCGAAGAGACCTGACGATCTACCCGGTCGGTCTGCTGGGGTGTTTCGTGGCCGGCACAGTCAACGGCGTCGGGTCACTGCTGTACTATGCCGGCCTGGCGCGGCTCGACGCCGGTCTGGCGCAGATGCTGTACGGGCTCTATCCGCTGTTCGTCGCCGCCTTCCTGTATCTGGACGGCCAGCGCCACGGCCGGTTGGTGCTGCTGGGGCTGGCGCTCAGCGTGCCGGCGACGTATCTGCTCACCCAAACATCTCACGTCGAGGTCGACACCGCCGGCGTGGGCATGATGCTGGGCGCTGGGTTCCTGTTTGCCGTCCACATCCCCTTCAACGAGCGCGTGCTCTACGAAGTGCCGGCGCCGACGGTCACCTTCTACACGCTGCTGGCGATGACGGCGGTGGTGGTCCCGGCGGCGATGCTGGGCTCGCCGTGGCGCCAGTCGATCCCGGCCGCGGCGGCGCTGCCGCTCGTCGGGCTGACGGCGGTGACGTTCCTGTCGCGGCTGGCGCTGTTCTCGGGCGTGAAGTCGATCGGCGGTCTAAAGACGACGCTGTTGGGGCTGGCCGAGCTGGTCGTCGCCCTGACCGTGGCGCACTTCTGGCTGGGCGAGGGTTGGACGCTGGGGCAGATCGCCGGCGGCGCCTTGTTGGCGATGGCGCTGTGGCTGGCTGGGCTGGACCGGCCGCGCCTGGCGCGCGACCACCGCCTGGGGATTCTGTGGTGGCTGAGGCCGCCGATGGTGGAGGGAGTGGCGAGTGAGGCGAGGCAGGCCGCAGCACGACAGGATCCGGGCCTGGTCGACGCTGAAGGCAAGGTTCGATGAGCCAGCTCAGCCTCGGCTCATCCAAGGCGTTGCAGCGGGCAGGATT